>DLXL01000288.1:3506-4670 GCA_003448025.1 Saprospirales bacterium
GATGCTACCAGGAGTTTGGGAAGACATACGGCATCCTTATCACCATTGGAATTACTGCTGGCAGTTCAAAAATGGATGAGTCCGGAAGGCCGGTGTTGCGTGATACTTCCCGCACAGGAGGGTTATCGTTTGTGTGAATTAGCCGTTCCAATGGGTCTTTACTGGACGAAAATCGTGGAGGTACACGCAAAGTCGGAAAAACCGGTGGAGCGGTTATTGATCCAACTGGAGCGTACGCCCTACCCCATCCAACGCCAAAAAATGTTTTTACACCAGGATGGACAATTATCAGAGGCCTTCAAAATACTCACCCGAAACTTTTACCTGGCGGGATGAGTGATTGGATCCCCCACTTTGATAAAGCCAGGCTCTTCTCCCATCCAGATCACATTTTGTCCAAACAATACTTTATTGCCATTTTTACGGTATCCTGAAAGTGTTTTAAGCGGTTCTGCGGCCCGTTCAGCGGTTTCCTGGTTGGTTGTAATGATCGTGCACCGTGCACATGGTTTCACCCCTCTGAATGCTTGATCCCCGATAGAGAAATCAGACCATTGGTCTTCCTCAAATGCCTCTCCACCACTGAATACCAGATTGGGTCTGAAGCGATCCATGGGCAACGGCACCTCCAATCTGCTGTTTAAATCTGCCAGGGAAGCATCTCCAATAATCAGATAAGGAAACCCATCAGCAAAGCTGACCACCTGCCCGGAAGGTGCATATCTGCCATCTGCCCTGCGACGGGTGGTATCCGGCATATACACCAAACGAACGCTTTGCCCTAATATCCTGGAAAACCAGGCATGAATGGAATCATCCAACAATCTTGCTGCACAGCGATCGCTCCATACTTCCACCATGATCCTGGGATAAGCAGTTGCCTGAATTTCCAAAGGGATCTGAATCTTATCCTCCGGATTGTTTTTATGGTAAACCTCTAGAAACGGCGATGATATAGCCGTTCTTAATAAAGCCATTTCCGGAATTTCACGTTGACTAACGAACCTGCCGGTCTCATCCACCAGCATCCAGCTACGGTCATATTGCAAACCGCGGCGTTCAACAATTGCCTCGGTAAGGGAAATGCCACCAACGGATTTGATAGGGTAAATATGAATGCCGGAAAGGAGGAGCATGATGGGTTTATGGAGTTTATGGGTTTAT
>DLXL01000230.1:0-835 GCA_003448025.1 Saprospirales bacterium
CGTTCCAAAAAAAAATCCGCGTTCTAAAATCAGAGTTTGAAATGCATCTCAACGGTTCTGCCGCCGCGTTTAAAACGGCATTCATCGCTGAGGTGGCGCATGAGGAAGAGCCCGCGACCGCCGCAACATTCAATATGCTCAGGGCTGGTTGGGTCTGGTACGGCGCCGGGATCAAAACCCGGGCCTTCATCGCTTACACTGATGGCCAGTGCATCAGATTTGCGGCTCAGAGAAATAGATACATGTTTATTGCAATCGCCCTGGTTGCCATGTAATACGGCATTAGTTACAGCTTCTGTAAGACTTACCAGGATATCTCCGTGTTTTTCCGGAGGGAGGTTGTAGCGGGTAGCTACATCATGGACGAAGGGTTCAACTTTGGATACATTCTTAGGATCTGATGGAAATGTAAGATTCGTGTGCAAGTCGTTCATTCGCAAATTTTTGTTTCAGAATCTGGTTGACAAAACACCGTTTTCATTTGTATCGGGGGCCAAAAATGCTTGTCAATCCGGATTACACAGTAAATGGAATGTGATTAGACAACGACGGCAAACTGATTACAAAAGGGCCGTCTGGCGAATGTTCATGGTGGATTATACCGCCTCAAAACGTCCCACAAAATTAAGGTAGTTTTAACATGAAATGCAAGGGGCATCCTAAAAAAAAATCCCATTGCCTTCAAAAAAGCCCCGATCAAAGCCATTTTGACGCCATTTCGTCATGGAATTTTCATTTTTCCATAAAAAAAATCGACGAACGCACCTCTAATGCTGAATATGGCACGGGATTAGAGTGTAAAGGAAGTGTTGGAGTGTTTGGGTGTTTTGGTGTT
>DLXL01000230.1:1032-5457 GCA_003448025.1 Saprospirales bacterium
CCAAAACACTAAAACACCCAAACACCCAAACACTATCCTCCCGTGCAGCGAATCGTTTTATATAAACAACTGGATAACAGGTGGCATTATGTGCGCCTCTCCGCCCCGTCGGAGACGCAGTTACATGTGGAAACCGGATGCTGTGGGGTGAAGCCTGAGAATGAATATTTCATAGAGACAGGTCAGGAATCTGCGGCAGCGCTTCGGGAGGAAGGTGAAAAGTGGTTGGCTAAGGGTTATGGTAAACCACATCCCCATAGTTTGCAGGTCATGACCCTGCATTTTCAAATGCGGCGCTGGACCGGCTATCCGGCCGGAGCCCCCTGGTACGACGACTGGACCTCTGGCTATCTGGATCCCATTCAACAGGTGCTGGACGAAACCTGCAATGGTATACCACGTGGATCAGAGCGATTTTCAGGGAATTACATGCACTATTTTACGGTGTTTAATACCGATCTGGCTCAAGAAGCAGTGGAAAAAATCGCTGCGGCAGCACCCGTCAAATTTTTGCTCGATATCCATATTGCCAACCGCGAAAAGCAGGTACATATCCCAATTGATCCCAATGTGCCGGAATATCTAAGGTCCTTGTTCCGGGTAGTGGAAAAATCGGCGCGCACCATCGCGCATGAACTGCCGGTACTGTTTACCTCAGATCCGCTACAGCCGGAGTTCGTACCCAATGGCAGTGCACCCAGGCGCATCATTGGCGATCAGGCAAAATTTCTGCGCCAAACCCTGAAAGAGAAATGGCATTTTGATTCCAATTTTTGGGATCCGCTCACAGAAGTCTCGCCATCCGAGGTAGTGTTCCTCAATGGAATGGCAGAGGATAAGAAACAAGTGGTTGCCGGGATCATTCGCGAACGAGTCAGAGAACCATTATACCTGCTGGATTGTGAAGCAGGACTGTTTGAGATCAGTACGGATCAGGTTTTCGGAGGCGCCCACGAAGGCATGGTGTTCGACAGCAGTTTTGAATGGGTCATTTATTTCTCTCATCATTATACCATCACATTCAGTGGCGAGTGGCTGGTAAAGGCTGTTAAGGAATTATACGCCGAGCATCCTGAGTTGTTGAATGCCTGGTGATAAGAACCTAAGGAGGGGCATGAAGGCATTGGGGTTGAGAAACACAATGGCATAAAAGACATTCATACTGCCACAACAAAACATCCTTTGTGCCCTTAAGTGCCTTTCCGGTTCCATTAACAATAGTGTACTTATCCGGTTATGCTATCTTATTTTACTGGTTAAGTTAAAAAAACGCTGCATAAACAGGGCCGCCTGCACCGTTAAGGCAATCAGGTAACCCACCCAGACTCCTTTGGCATTCCAGCCCTGATGTACGGCAAGCCAGTAACCTACTGGCAGGCCCAACACCCAAAAGGCCAGGAAAGAAAGAAAGGTTGGCCATTTTACATCGTTGAGCGAACGCAACATGGAAATGCTGGATAATTGCGCGGCATCGGCCATTTGGAACAGGCCGGCAAAAAGCAACAGGCTGCTTGCCATGTGCATCACCTGTGGGTCTTCTGTATAAAAAGAGGCGATAGCGTCAGGCAGCGTTAAAAACAAGCCGGTAGGCAACATCATGAGTAAAATAGACAGAGAAATGGTGCTCACCCCCGCCATCCATACCCGAACCCGGCTCCGGTATGCCATCGCCTGACCTACCCGGATCATTCCGGCAGTAGATACACCCATCATGGTGACATAGGTAACAGAGATCAGATTGAGTGCAATCTGGTGGGCTGCCTGTTCCGTTTTACTGATTTGTCCGATAAGGATAGTACCCGCGCCAAAAGCGGCAAATTCCACCATAATTTGCAGGGCAGAAGGAATGCCGGAGCGAATAAACGAACGCGTTTGATTCCAAACTTCTTTCAGGCTGGTGCGACTGTTGCGGAAATATTGCAGGTCTTTTTTACCCCAAATGAGCAGAATCAGCAGCAGGGACATCAAGGCATGTGTAATACCGGTGTTGATGGCTATGGCATTTAACCCTAATTTAGGAAACCCGAATTTTCCGAAAATCGTCAACCAGTTGAGCAACACATCCAGCGCCAGCCCGCCAATAGAGATCACCATGGTTTGGCGTACATAAGTAAACGCATCGGCGAAATTGACCAGCACTGCAAACAGGATAAGCGCCGGCATGCTGTAGCCCACTATTTTCAGAAAATCAACGGCTATTACCGAAACCTGTGGGTCCTGTTTAAGCAATGGGAACAGATAAATGCCGATCCACAACATGGGAATAGCCACCAGCATGAAAAACACACTGAGCCAGAGTCCGGCGTGTACCAGCATGCGCACACGTGGGCCCTCGCGGAGCTCATGCGCTTCCGCCACAGGGGTAGGCAGCATCCGTACGCCGCCCCAGATGACCAGCATAGACATGACGAATACCACGCTTCCCACGCTATAGGCCGCCAGCGCCGATTCGCCCAAATGCCCGATCATGACCGTACCGGCCAACCCCATGAGGATACTGCTCAGCTCGCCCAGCATCAGTGGCAGCGCCAGTCGAAAATTGTTTTTCAGCGCCGGACGAAACAACGGGCTGTTCCAGAAACGGAGCATGGGGTGAGTTTGGTGACGGCGGTGCATGAAGATATTGGATTGTTGGACGCTGGACTTTGGACGGAAGGAACAGTTATGAAACTTCAAAAGTTCGTAAACATTCATTATACCCCAATCCCTCAGGGCAAACGCATCAATATCGCACCAGCCTTACCGTTTGCATTGTACCATCAGGCGTAATTAGTTGGAGGTAATATAAGCCAGCAGACAGGTTGATGCCTGAAAGGGGGAAACGGTTGGCGCCAGGCTGAAGTTCCATTTCCTGGAACTGAATTCCGGCGCCCAGGGCGTTGAACAGACAACTGCGAATCGGTGTGACCTGTTCAGACCAGACGCTTAGCTCCGCCGTGTTGCAGCCAATCGGATTAGGCGAAACACGAAAGGCAGGTGTAAGAGCGGGTTCTTTGATCCCAATAGTTTTACAAACTCCACCGGAATAAGTGGAAATACCGGGTGTTAGTCCGAATGAATTTTCCAAAACAACACCAGCCAGTGCATTGGTAATTTCTACCGGAATACAATTGGATTCGAGGGTGTCAAGCACTTCCAGACACAAAGAAAATAAGGTTTCTCCATCAAGGATATTGATCTCGGATCCTGGAGAAGAGATGTTATATATAATTACACCCAAATGTCCAGATGATATAAAGGCACTGTTTACATCCGTATTAGGGTTAAAAAAATCAGCAATGGCCGGGTGAAAGTTGTCTAAACCGACGTACTTCAACAGAGAGGGATTCCAGCTTAGAGAAAAAGATCCACTGAGAATATCAAAATTGCTGACATCAATGGGCACACAGGCGGTTTCACCGGGCAACCCTGCTGCCAGCCCTACATCCAGTACTATATTATTGAACGGGTCACAACCCGACATATCTATTTGAAATTGTTTCCCGCAACTCTTTCCATCTTCCATTGAAACCGTATATATACCGGGCTCGGATACCGAAAACTGAATACTCGATAAGTGAAACATATTGGATATCGGCGTCATGATTGTTGCTTTAACATCCGGATTGGTGGTCAGCGAAACATCTATGGTGTATTTCCCATTAGGATCATATTCCGGCAACCCACCAGCCGCTGTAAATCGACCAATACAATCGTCGCCAAACATATTGGTTATGCCTGTAGCCCTTATTTCATTCAAATAGACCACCTCAAAAGCTGCTGCCGTATTCGCATGCACGCATGGGCCCGGGGGTGTGCCAACAACAGCTGTTTCATAAGCAGTATTGTCGTAATTATCCAGGGTTATAGTGGCAAAATACAGTCTCAGAGGTTGCCCTATATTGAACACGTCTTGCAAAAAACCATCATTAAAAAACCAGGTGTCGCCGCCATTGGGAATGCCCTGGGTTACGTAAAGGCCGTTGAATGGGTTGGCAGGAAGCACACAAGGATCTCCGGGGCCGGGAACAGCGGATATGTCTTGAAGGGTAGGGCCGGTAACGGTAGGCGGGCACCGATAAAACGCATACGTCACACCAGGTGTTGTGCCGGGTTGAGGATCGCCGGAAAGGACAGCATCTCCCAGGTGGTGGATAAGCAAAGAGTCCTTGAAACACAGAAATACCGTGTTCAGCTCGTGGTCATTGCTCATGCCTATGAAGGTACTGTCTGTGGCCGTTCCGGCATAATTGGTGCAGGATTCGAGCGGCGCCTGACTTTGTTTTGACGCTTGCAAAACCGGAACAACTACCGGGTTTTGCCCAAAAAGATTCAAGGCCTGGAATAAGAGAAGGATAGGGTAAAGGCGGGACATAAGGATGAAAGGGTTTGGTGTATCCCGGAATGGTATTCCGGGAAGAGGGTTGAAGGGTTTGAGGGGTTTGA
>DLXL01000230.1:5771-12163 GCA_003448025.1 Saprospirales bacterium
CAAACCCTTCAAACCACTCAAACCACCTCCACGGCCATCACCAGACTCACCTCATCGTTCAGCTCAACAGTTTCGCCGGATACCTGATCGGCCAGGGTGAGGGAATTGGCCAGGACTTCTTCCTGAATATATGCACCAAACTGAGTCACAGCGGCTTCGATGGCCGCGTGCCGTTCAATGCGCACCGCAATACGGTCTGTAACGTTGAAATCCTTGTCTTTGCGCAGGTTTTGGATACGGTTCACCAGATCGCGCGCGGTGCCTTCTGCCACCAGTGCATCGTTTAGGGTCACATCCAGAGCAACTGTGAGTGCGCCTTCAGAAGCTACTTTCCAACCTGGCAGATCTTCGGTGGTGATCACGAGATCTTCCGGGGTGATGCTGTAGTTGTTGCCGTTTAGTGTAACCGCCAGTGAGCCTGTTTTTTCCAGATCGTTAATCTGTTCATTGGTCAGGCCGGCAATCATGGCCGCGGCATCCTTCATATCCTTGCCGAGTTTGGCGCCGAGGGTTTTGAAATTGGCTTTCGCGCCTTTTTTCAGCAAACCGCTGGCATCGGTTACGTATTCCAGGTCCTTCACGTTGATCTCACTGAGGATCAAGTCTTTAACACCATCCACCTCAGCAATAAAGGCTTCGTCCAGCACAGGCAGCAATACTTTTTGCAGCGGCTGTCGAACGCGCAGTTTTTCCTTTTTACGGATGCTGAGCGCCAGCGAACAGATGCGTTGGGCATAGTCCATGCGTTTTTCCAGATCCTGATCCACCTTGGAGGCGTCTGGCTGAACCAGATCCGTGAGGTGTACAGATTCGTGGCGCAAAGGGGTGTTATTGGCCTTGGCCGCGCCGCGAATCGGGTCAGTGAGGTTGCGGTACATCCAGTCTGCAAAGAATGGCGCTACTGACGCCATGAGCTGGGTGGTAACCATCAGGCATTCGAACAGGGTCTGATAAGCAGCTAACTTATCATCGTTCATATCTCCTTTCCAGAAACGCCTGCGCGACAAACGCACGTACCAGTTCGAAAGGTGTTCATCTACAAAATTTTCGATGGCACGGCAGGCTTTCGTTACGTCGTAATCGTCCATGGCCGCTCGGTATTCCGCTACCAGGGAATAGAGCTTGGAAATCACCCAGCGGTCCAGTTCGCTGCGCTTTTCATACGGAAACACGTTGAATTCATCGTGCTTGAACCCGTCGAGATTGGCATACAGTGCAAAGAAATTATAGGTGTTATACAGGGTTCCGAAGAGCTTGTTGCGCACTTCAAGGATGCCGGAAGTGTCGAATTTCAGGTTGTCCCAAGGATTTGCGTTCGACATCATGTACCACCTGGTGGCATCAGCCCCAAATTCGGAAAGCGTATCAAAAGGATCCACCACATTGCCCTTGGATTTCGACATTTTTTCGCCGTTTTTATCCAAAACCAGGCCGTTGGACACAACGTTTTTAAACGCAACGGAATCATATACCATCCCAGCAATGGCATGCAACGTATAGAACCAGCCACGTGTCTGGTCCACCCCTTCTGCAATGAAAGAGGCCGGGTAAGCCACATCGAAAGGCGCTTTGAACGGCTTGTCGTCGCCGTTTTTCAACTTGTCGTAATCCAGTCCCCATTGCGCGTACGGCATGGCGCCGGAATCGAACCATACATCTATCAGGTCCAACTCCCGCCGCATAGGCCGGCCGCTGGACGATACCAGTACCACTTGATCAATGAAAGGTCGGTGCAGATCTTCCGGCAGGGTTTGGTTCAGGCCCAACTTTGCATTGGCTTTTTCTACTTCCGCACGCAGCTCTACGGTAGAGCCGATACAGATTTCTTCCTCGCTGTCGTCGGTACGCCAGATAGGAAGCGGGATGCCCCAGTAGCGGGAACGCGAGAGGTTCCAGTCCTGCAGGTTGTCCAGCCACTGCCCGAAACGACCAGAGCCGGTGCTCTCCGGTTGCCAGTTGATGGTGCGGTTTAGCTCTGCCAGACGTTCCTTGGCCGCTGAAGCACGCACGAACCAGGAGTCGAGCGGGTAGTACAACACCGGCTTTTCGGTACGCCAGCAATGCGGGTAGGTGTGCTTGTATTTCTCAATTTTGAAGGCCTTATTGTCTTCTTTTAACCGCAGTGCGATCAACAGATCGGTGGGTTTGAAATCTTTGTTGGCCTGTTCTTCATTGGAATAGTATTCTGCCTTTACGTAGCGACCGCCAAATTCAGGCACTTCCGCTACGAATTTTCCCTGTCGATCCACCAGCGGCCAGGGCAGGTCGGCTGCCTTTTCGTTGGGCAGGCCGATAAACGGAATACCCGCCGCTTTGCTGGCCTTGAAGTCGTCGGCGCCAAAATAGGGAGCGGTATGAACCACCCCGGTACCGTCTTCGGTAGTTACCCAATCGCCTGGGATCACACGGAAGGCATTGGCCTCTAGTTCAGGAGTGGAAGCAGCCGGGGTGGGGAGCAATTGTTCGTAGCGGATACCTACGAGGTCTTTGCCTTTGATACCGTCTTTGGCCACCAAATAAGGCAGTTTTTTGTCGCCAACCTTGAAGTCTTCCAGCGGCTGATTTTCGTCGTCCGAATTGAAATAACCTGCTACACGTGCTTTAGCGAGCACAACACTCACAGGTGCACCTGTATACGGACTGAGGGTTTTTATTTTTACATAATCGATGTTCGGCCCCACGGTGAGCGCCACATTGGAAGGAAGGGTCCAGGGCGTGGTGGTCCAGGCCAGGATACGCACATCTTCATCAGCCGAATCGAACAGGGAAGCGGAGGCTTCATCGCGTTTGACCTTGAACATGGCCACTACTGAGATATCCGTCACCTCTTTGTAGGTGCCCGGCATATTCAGTTCGTGCGTACTCAGGCCGGTACCGGCAGCAGGGCTGAAGGGTTGGATAGTAAATCCTTTGTACAGGAACGACAGGCCATCGGCGGATTTTTTGTTGTACAGGCGCTGGAGCAGGTACCAAACCGTTTCGATGTATTCGTTTTCGAACGTGATGTAGGGGTTGTCCAGATCGGCCCAGTAACCCATGCGGATGGTGAGGTCGTCCCAGAGATTTTTATACCGCATGACCGTTTGGCGGCAGGCGGTGTTGTATTCCTCTACGGTTACTTTTTTGCCGATATCCTCTTTAGTGATACCGAGCTCTTTTTCCACCTGAAGTTCAATGGGCAATCCATGGGTGTCCCAACCGCCCTTGCGTTCTACGCGGAAGCCTTTGAGGGTATTGTAACGGCAAAAGAGGTCTTTTACGGTACGGGCCATCACGTGGTGAATGCCGGGTTTACCGTTGGCAGAAGGAGGGCCTTCATAAAAAACGAAAGCATTGTTTTTCGGACGTTGATTGACCGAATGCTCGAAAATCTTTTCGTTCTCCCAAAATTGGCGCACTTCAGCGTCGATGGCGGGGAGATTCAGGTGTTTGAATTCGCGATACATATCTGTGAGTGGATGGAATCTGAATCAAGTTAAGGGTCAAAGGTCGGAAAGTTCTTGTTCCAGTTGTTCAATGGTTGGAAATGAAGATTGAATATCCACAGGAAGATGCTGTGTTAATATCCATTGGCTGACGCCAATTGGTTTATTGATATCTCTAAGGGCATATTCAACTTCAATTCGGTCTTTCGTTTTACAGAGGATAATTCCTATACTAGGTTGATCATTCTCTGCACGGAGTAATTCATCGATTCCAGAAAGGTAAAAATTCATTTTTCCGGCATATTCTGGAGCGAACTCTTCCATCTTCAGCTCTATTGCTACGAAAGATCGTAACCGGATATGGTAGAAAAGCAAATCCAGATAATAGGTTTTTTCGCCAATTTTTAGCGGATATTGATGTCCAATGAATGCGAAACCCGCACCTAGTTCCAACAAAAAGCGGGTGATATGGTCTGTCAATTGCTTCTCCAAATCCCGTTCATGCATTGCCGGGGTCATGGCCAGAAAGTCAAATAAATATGGGTCTTTCAATGTTTGTTGGGCCAAATCAGCTTGTGGAGCAGGTAAGGTTTGGGCGAAATTAGAGATGGCTTTTCCTTGCCGTTCGTGCAGACGTGTTTCCATCTGGAGTGCCAGGGTATTGCGAGACCAATTGTGCTCCATTGTAGCCTGGAGATAGAAACAAGCTGCTTCTAAATTTTCAGACCGACTGAAAATCAATATGTTATGCCCCCAGGGAATTTGTCCAACAGCTTGTTGGACAAATTCGTCGGCTGAATTATAAAACCGATAAAATTGCCCCATATAAGCCAAGTTGGATCTTGAAAATCCGCTTACATGGGGGAACTCACTTTTTAAGTCAAGAGCCAATGCATCTAAAACAGCCTTGCCCCATTCACTTTTTTCCTGCTTTTTGGCAATCATTTCTCCTAACTCCCAATACAGGCCAATGAGCTGCTTGTTCACTGACAAGGCAGCTTTAATCTGGGAAGCATGTACTTTTTGCTTTACTTGCTCAAGCCAGAGGCGATATTCTTCCGTGGAGAAAATAGAATCCATGGAGCAATGGTTAAACTAAATAACTCAAGACCCCGCTCGGCGCACACCGGGCGGGGTCTCGTGTTCTTCCAACAACAGTACCTCGTCAGGTGTGCTTACACTGCCGAATAATAATATTGATGGAAATAATAGGTTGAAACATGGGGCAAAGATAAGAAATATCAGGCAGGGACTGAAACCTTGGTATTTTTTTTAGCCGTTTTTTTTCTTTTTTCAGCAAGATCCTTTCTTAATCCTTCCGTTCTTGTGTTGACAATACGGAGCCATGCCTCGGCGGGCTCCTCCAATAAAGAAGCTGAAGCGATTTCTTTCCACTCCCAAACTTCCGATTGAGCTTTGGATATTTTGTTTTTATTCTTCATCCGACATCAACTCTAAAGGTGTAATGATTCTGATTTGATTGGAATAGCCTTGGGCCAAATTTACAATATTTATTCGATTTTCCCGATTAACATTGGCTAAATGCTTGTAGTTCCAACTTACTAAGTAATCAATTTTATGCACAACACAGACGGCCACATGTAATGCGTCATAAATCTTCTTTGGAGGAATAGCCCCAGCTTGAAGATATGCGCTGGCAAGCAATACAATCCGGGGATTAGTTGCCTCTAGTAATTCCAGGTTAAAGTCCGAAATTACCTGAAGTAGCTTGTCTTTTTTGCTTTCGGAAGGCGTTTGCTGGATTTCATCCAACACGAATACCGACACGAGTGATTGGTAAACGTTCCTAGCTATAAACCGTTCAAAAAAGTCGATAGTTTCCATTTGATGTTCGGGTGAATCATCTGCGAAAAGGAAATTGATTACTGAGGTGTCCAAATAGATTTTTTGCATTTATCAAAGTTATATATACGATTAATAATTTCCAAATTTTCCATTTCTCCCCATTCCCAATTATGTTTGCCCCATTACATGCAAACACCCGATCCTAACCCATTATGGCATATCATTGCCAATCCGGCAGCCCGCAGCGGCGCCATGGGCCGGCATTGGCCTGACATAGAGCGTCTGCTGCAGGACCTGGGCTTTGCCTACTCTGTCAGGTTCACCGAATATCGGGGTCATGCCGCCCGAATCATAGAAGACATTCTGCTCAAAGGCGGCAGGTATATCATGGGCATTGGTGGCGATGGCACCAACCATGAACTGGTGCATGGGTTGTTCAGTCAGACCTTTGTGCCGCCCGCAGAGGTGTATTACACGCTGCTGCCATTTGGTACCGGCAACGACTGGGCAAGGGAGCACGGCATACCCGTAGATCCACGCCGAAGACTGGAGCAACTAAAACTCGGACAAGTGCGTTTTCAGGATATCGGCCGGGTGCAGTACCAGCGCGATGGCCAAACGCTTTCCCGGTATTTCGTGAATGTGGCGGGTATGGCGTACGATGGGTTTATCGGCCAAAAGCTTACCGAGCACCCTGCCCGAAACAAAGTACACTACCTGCTCAAAGTGGCCCAATACCTTAATGCCTACCAACTGAGCAGGTCCAGGATAATCTTCGACGGGAAAACGGTGGAAGACTATTTCTACACCATCAACATTGGACTTTGCCGCTACTCTGCCGGAGGCATGCAACTGGTACCGCATGCCATACCGGACGATGGCTTGTTTGCCCTCACCTTTGCCCGCAAGCTCTCCAAGCTGGAAGTTTTATTACAAACACCTCGTTTTTATAACGGAAGCCTGCTTAGCCACCCCCAAATTGAAGGTCATCAGGCCAGGCATATTCGTGTAGAACATATGGACGATGCCCCCACGCTGCTCGAAGCAGATGGCGAATATCTGGGAGAAACACCCGTGGAATTCTATATTTTGGAAAAGGCACTAAGACTGGTGGCGTAGGTGGGAAGGCCTTTCTACCACTAAGGCACAAAGACACTAAGG
>DLXL01000230.1:12391-14326 GCA_003448025.1 Saprospirales bacterium
CCTTCGTGCCTTCGCGCCTTCGTGCCTTTGCGGTCACCCCCCTTTGTGTCTTTTACCTGGTGACGACCAGTTTTTTGGCACTGACTACTTTGCTATTCATACGGAGATAACCTACATATACTCCTTGCGGAACATCCTGTAAATCAACCGGTTCTTCGTGTTTCCCAAAACCTTTGAATGTTTTTCGGAATATTTGTTTGCCGGCTAAATCACAGATGATTACCTCTGCCTGCTGATTGGATTTGAGGTTTTCTACCGTCATAAAGGCTTCTCCGGAGGCCGGATTAGGACTGATGCTGAGGCTGGGCAGAGCATATCCGTTCGGGGTGAAAGTGCTGGAATTTTGACCCAATTGGAGCGAATCCAATGGGAAAGTGTGAATACTCCGGGCATAAGTGCCTGCTACCAGGGTTTGTTTGGCCGGATTAAGATCCAGATCATACACCGGGACAAAAGGAATACCTGTGCCCACGCGCTCCCAGTGCAGGCCACCGTTGGTAGTGCCATACACACCACCATCCGTGGCAGCAAAAATGACGCTGTCCTGATGCCCGGGCAGGATCACGAGATCATTTACCGCCAGGTTAGGCAGGTCGCCGGAAATAGAGATCCAATTTGATCCCTGATCATCGGAGCGGTGAATACGAGGCGCAAAATCGTTGCTTTTATAACCGGTTTGGCTTACAAATACGCGATTTGGATCAGAAGGCGAAGCTTTTACGGAAGACACATAACGATCAGGCAGGCCTGCTGAGATATTCACCCATGTCTGGCTCTGCGGATTGCCACGCCAAACATTGGCATCGGTGGTGCCCACATATAACTGCTCCGGATCCAGTGGACTTTCGTTCACCGTGGTAATGGTATGGAATCTTGAACCGAATATGATACCATCCGTGAGGTCTTCGCTGATAGGCGTCCAGACCGGCAAATGGCCTTCACCGCGATAAATCCGATAAGTACCGGTGTACATCACATTCGGATCGTGCTGCCCGATGGTGTATTGCATATCCCAGTGCCGCCGGTCACTGCCTTCTATACCATTTGTAGCAGGATCAAAATTACTGCCATCGGTTGTGCCGAAAATGGAGCCGTTCTGAAACTCATAGTAGAAGATATTTGGATTGGTGGGGTGAAACACCGCCTGGAAACCATCGCCGCCAAATACCGGCTGCCAGTTGAACAGGTTGGCGGTATTTCCGGTGCTGGTACCATTGTCCTGAGCTCCACCGTAGTAATAATCTGACCGGTGTGGGTTCACAGCCACCCGGTAGAACTGAGTGGTGGGGATATTCTCCGCTTTTTCCCAGGTTTGCGCCTGATTGGTGGAACGATACAGACCGCCGTCGGTTGCCAATAGATAATGCTGGGTACTTAGAAATACAATGTCGTGATGGTCTGCGTGTACGCCCTGACCAAAACCGGCGGCTAATTGCCAGGTTTCGCCGCCGTCGAGGGATTGGTAACTCTGAACGCCTAGCAGCCAGATATCGAGTGGATTGAACGGGTTGATGCGCATTTTACCAAAATACCAGGCAAAGTTGCTTTGAAATCCATAATCCAGTCCCTGACAGGGGTTTTCATTCCAGGTTTGCCCGGCATCAAACGACTCAAAAAGTCCGGCAAATTCCAGGCTGGTATTGACGTATGTAGCAAAAATATGATTGGCATTGGACGGATCAATAGCGAGTCCGATCCGACTGAACACGCCATCAGGCAACCCGCCGCCAAGTTGAGTCCAGGTATTTCCGCCATCTACGGTTTTCCAGATACGCGCATTTTCACCGCTCACTACACTTTCCTGATTGTTGCGGATTCGATCCCAGGCGGCAGCGTATAATACCTGAGCATTTCCGGGCGCCATTACCAGATCAATAATGCCGGTTTGGTCGGAGATGAAAAGTTTTTGCTGCCAATTACCACCCAAAGCGGTTC
>DLXL01000230.1:14447-20289 GCA_003448025.1 Saprospirales bacterium
CCAATTACCACCCAAAGCGGTTCCACTGTAGAATCCGCGCTGATTATTCCGCGTAAAAGGCAGCCCCATCGCGCCCACGAACAAGCGGTTGGGGACGTTTGGATCTACCAGTATTTTGGAGATAATACCCTGATTTTCCAGGCCAAGGTGCGTCCAGGTATCACCATAATCCATACTCATCCATACACCATCTCCAATAAAAGGATACCCGCTGATGTTCGGATCGCCGGTGCCGGCAAATACCACATTGCCGTGAGATGGATCAAATGTTATATCACCGATGGATAAAAAGCTGTTGCCGTCAAAAACCGGTCGCCAGTTCTGGCCACCATCATCCGTTTTCCAAATTCCCCCATGAGAATACCCGATCAGGATCAGGTCTGGATTAAACGGGCTCACCGCAATGGTATTGATTCTGGCGCCAATATTGGCCGGGCCTTCCAGTTGCCAGGCGGTATTAAAGCCCGGATTTTCATCGCGTAATTGCGCGGCCTGGCTGGCTGATTTTAACGCATTTCTGTATGTATTAACATCTGGCACAAAATCCGGCCATTCCCGCAAAGCAAAAAACCACTCAGCCGGGCGCAGATTGGCGCTGTCTTGTTTTTCCTCCTGCGGAGCGATGGGAATGTTTGTGTCCGGAGGTGTTTGCTGTACGTTTTTGAGTAAAAAATACAAAAAGCCGAGCACTGCAGCGCCCAAAACGAAGAGGTTACGGGCAGGAAAAGCAGATCGGGATTGGCGCTGAAACATAATGCTTGGAGAAAGTAGTGATATCCGGAATGCGAAGATAGGGCGTTACCTGACTTTCTACACGGTCAAACCAGGCATTTTGCCCATAATGGCGATTCATACAGTAAAAGGGCTCTTCTGTCCTGGAAAGTGGTTGACTTAAACAGTTTGCCTGAAAAAAAAATTTGTGCTGCCAACGCTGGTCATGTCAGGTTACGTCTTCCCGGTATTAAAATGTTTAAAAAACAACACAGCCCGCAACATGAAAAAACTACTGTTCTTACTCCCAATGTGGTGTTTACCACAACTTATTTTCGCCCAGGTGTGCGCTAATCCTCAATCTCAGATAGATATTCAGGGCAATAAACTTAAAGCCAGAATCCTGAATGGCGGCGATTTGTTTACCGATTTCAGTTCCGGACAATTTATTCCTAACCCAACACCCGGTGGCGCTAAACCAAGTACTATTTTTACGGCAGGCCTTTGGCTGGGTGGTATGGATCCGGGTGGCAACCTGAAATTGGCCGCCACAGATTACCGGAATAATAACAATTTTGATTTTTCTGCCGGCCCGCTTAAACCGGATGGCACCACCGATGCCAATACCTGTTCCAACTGGGATCGTCATTTTCGGGTAACGGACGATCGTATTGTAGCTTTTTTAGCCTCATTGCCGCTTACTGCAGACCAACTGAAGTCGCTCTATCCGGAAATAGCCGGCTGGCCGGGCATGGGAAATCCCCACTTTGAAGACGTTAACGGCTTCAGCCTGCCCAATGATCTGCAGGGCCTTGCTCCATTCTTTGATGGAAACGGCAACGGAATATATGATCCGTTGAATGGCGACTACCCTGCAGTGCTTGTTCGGGGAATGTTTCCTTTTGTACCTGCCGAGATCGTTTGGTGCGTGTTCAATGACCAAAAAGGTGGCGGAGTTCATAGCGCCAGCGGCGGAAAACCGCTACAAATGGAAATACAACTGACCACCTGGACCTTTGACTGCCCCGATGTGCCCGTGTTGGATCGCACGCTGTTTACGGTGCACAAATTCATCAACAGAGCATCTGAAAATTGTGATTCTACATTCGTGGGTATTTGGGCAGATATTGATCTGGGTTGTTACCTGGATGATTATGTAGGCTGCAGCCCGGAATTGAGTACCATTTTTGCCTATAATCAGGACGCCGTGGACGGTCAGCCTGGCTCTACCTGCCAGGGAGCACTTACTTTCGGCAATACTCCCCCGGTGCAAACCATCTCTTTCCTGAATCGCCCATTGGATAAATTTGTTGTACCTAACAGTGCCGGAAGCGGGAACCCGCCGGGAACCACCGATCCAATATCAGCAATACAATATTACAATTACCTCGCGGGCTCCTGGCGGGATGGCTCCCCAATCACCCAGGGAGGAAATGGTTATGGAGGAACAGTTCCGGTAAATCATCTTTATCCGGATGATCCATCCGATCCAAATGGCTGGAGCATGTGCTCTGAACTCATTCCGTTCGGCGATGTCCGTTTGCTGGGGTCCTCGAAGTTTGGCTTGTTGCAACCTGGTGCAGTAGATGAATTGGTGATCGGATGGGCATTTCATACTGATCCTGACTTGCCTTGCGGCCTGGGTTCGGCCATGGAGGAAGTTCAGGTTCTTCGGAATATGTATGCCGGAGGTTTTGACCTGGTTTGTTCTGCACTGAGTACTTCTGTTTTGCCAAAGGAAAGCATCCGTTTGATGCCTAATCCTGCCTCAACCCAGGTGTTGGTGCAGCATACAGACCTTGCTCCAACGGCTATAAGAATAGTTGATGTACAGGGTAGGGTGGTTTTGGAACAGACCGCAGTATTTGGCCAAAATGAATCTACCGTTAATATTGCCGGGTTGTCTTCCGGCCTTTATACGCTTCAATGTAACACCCATTCAGGGGTAGTGTCTCAAAAACTGGCCATCGTAAGATAGATTTGGAGATGAACATAGTTTTTTTGGGTCCGGCCAGGTAACTGGCCGGGCCTTTTTTGATTCATGTTATACCTTTGAGCAGACTTCTGGATATGATAACACCCGAAAATTATTATCAATTGGTACGTGAGCGCTTCCGTGCGCATGGCAAACCGGACGTTGCTCAGGGCCAAATGGCATATATGAGGCACCAGTTTGAGTATTTTGGATTAAAAATGCCTCAATGGACCGTACTTACCAAAGCCATTCATGCAGAATATGGTATTCCGGATGGTGAAGAACTGTACGCGCTGGTACGACTGTGTTTTCAGGATGAACACCGGGAAATGCACTATTTTGGACTGGAAACACTTCAAAAAGTACTAAAGAAACAGCCTCAGGACTGTATTTACTTTTTAGAAGAATTGATACTTACCCGTTCCTGGTGGGATACAGTAGATTGGATCAACAAACTGGTAGGTCTGCACTTCAAAAAATATCCGGAACTCATAAAGCCTACCGTGGCGCGTTGGATGGATTCCGGAAATATATGGTTGCAGCGGGTCTGTATGATTTTTCAACTTGCCTACAAGGATAAGACAGACGAAGCATTGCTGTTTGATTGCGTGCGCAAACTGGCAACTTCCAAAGCGTTTTTCCTCCAAAAGGGAGCCGGATGGGCGTTGCGGCAATATGGTAAAATCAGACCGGAAGCTGTTCGGGAATTTTTGGATAAACACCCTGTTTCAGCCCTCACCAAAAGAGAAGCAATGAAAAGTTTGAAGTAACGGTGGGTTCAGCCGCCGTAGGGTTTGAGTAAAAACACAACGCCCCGCCGGATTGAAATCCGGCGGGGCGTTTTTTGTGCGTGGTGAAAGTTTTTTGGTTAGGCGGCCATTGGGGTTCGCAAGGCATAAATTTTTCTGCCGGCGTAAATAGCGGCTAATACCAGTGTGTAAGTGAAAGTGGCTGTCATGGTTTAGTATTGTCGGTTTGGTGATTAAAAAGATGAATCGATTTCCAGGTTTAACCTGCTTGTTTCTTGGTATAAGGAGGAACGCGCACGTTGCCCGTTTCGCTGCCAGTAATTTAAAAAAAATAAAAAAATATTTTAAATAACTGAAAATCAATTATTTATATCGAAATAACATTTGTTTTATTCTTCCTTTTGTCTAATCTACGAAAATTTTCGTAGAAAAATTTGCAACTACGAAAACTTTCGTAGAATCTTTGCAACCGAAAAGTTTACCGAAGCTGATATGATATCCAAACCAACCGACTCAGAACTCGAAATTCTACACATCCTCTGGGAGCAGGGGCCATCTACGGTCCGGACCGTAAACGACCTGCTCAATGAACAACGCCGGAGTGGCCCGAAATCCAGAGACTCGGCCGGTTACACCACCACGCTCAAACTGATGCAGATCATGTTTGAAAAAGGCATGGTGAGCAGGCAGGAAGAAGGCCGCACGCATATCTACACGGCAATAGTGCTGGAAGGCGATACACAGGATCTGCTGCTTCAGGATTTTGTGGATAACGCTTTTCGAGGCAGTACAGCCCGGTTGGTGATGCAGGCATTGGGTAGCCACGAAGCGAGTTCGGAGGAGCTGGACGAAATCAAGGCTTTGATTGCCAAAATTGAACAAGGGAAATAATCAACCACTATCATTAAGGTATGACACCAACGACGGACGCCTTTTTTCGCGCTTTAGGCTGGGTTTTGGCGCACTCCCTTTGGCAGGGTGCTTTGGTTGCGCTGGTTTTACTGGTGCTGCTCCCGCGCTTGCGATCAGCACACCAGCGGTATCTGGCCGCTTACCTCACCCTGATGGGATTGCTTGTATCAGCAATCGGTACTTTTTTTTGGAAATATGAGCCTGCTATCGTAACCACAGTAGCGCCTGTATCCGCCGACAACATCCAGGCCACAGAGATTTGGTGGTACAACGAGTGGCCTAAAACCACGCTTCCTGAGCAATTCAGCGCGTGGATGGATGCTAATCACACCTTTATTGTGACATTGTGGTCGGCAGGTCTCTTGTTCTTTTTGTTTCGCCTGGGAGGAGGCCTGCTTGGGGTTCATCGCTTGCGGACGCGCGGCGTGCGTACCCTTGAGGCGCCATGGCAGGAAAAAGTACAGTGGTTAGGACATCAAATGGGTATTCGCGGGAGCATTCAGTTGTTGGAGTCTGTTTTAGTACATGCGCCACTCACTGTGGGATGGATGAAACCGCTGATCCTCCTGCCCATCGGCTTTGTGAACCAGCTTTCTGTGGCCGAAGTAGAAGCAGTACTTGCCCACGAACTGGCGCATATTGCCCGGCGCGACTGGTTTTTCAACCTTCTGCAAGCATTTGTTGAAACATTATTCTATTACCATCCGGCAGTATGGTGGATCTCTCAGGTCATTCACCGGGAACGGGAAAATGCCTGTGATGATGTTGCATTAGCCATTACCGGAAACCCCATCGCTTTTGCCAAAGCATTGGTGCAGGTACAGGAGCTGGCCACTCCTGTTCCGGCGCTTGCCATGGCACTCGGTGGCAAACGACGTACCCTGCTCGAACGGGTGCGACGCATTCTCAATCAAGCACCACAACAACAACATCAAGTTATGGAAAAGATCACAGCAACCGTTATCCTGGTCGCACTACTGGCCCTGGTGGGTCTGAGGGCCAACACAGCGCCTGCCTTTGAAAAGGCGCTGGCACAAATCACCGAATTCCCGGCATCTTTTTTTGGCTTTGACCAGGAAGAAATGCCCACTGATACCTTACCTAAACCCAAAATTACCCGTAAAGTAACCCGGGAAGACGGCAATTCCCGTGTGGAAGCTGAATATCAAAACGGCGAACTTGCCAAACTGTACATAGACGGCAAAGAAATTCCGGCAGCAGAATTCACGGAACACGAGGCGTTGCTGGAGGAATTAACAGAAGACCTGCCTGTGCCCCCCGCTGCCCCCGCTCGGCCTTCCTTCCCGGGTTTTTACCATTTCAATCATCCCGATTTTCCGGCAGCACCTGCTCCACTGGCGCCACTGCCATCCTTACCTCCAATGCCACCTTTGGAAGGATTTTCATTCGAAGATGGTATTAATGTGATTACAGATGAAGACGGCGACGGTAATACCATTATAAAACTAAACGTAACTGGTTAGCCTCTGGCGAC
>DLXL01000376.1 GCA_003448025.1 Saprospirales bacterium
GGGATACATAAACCCCCATAAACCAAAAAGGTCTCCTAATGAGTAAGCACGGAAAAGCATTGGTCGCCATGTCGGGCGGAATTGACAGTACGATTACCGCAGTTCTCCTGCACGAGGAAGGCTGGGAGGTGGTAGGTATTACCATGAAAACCTGGGACTATGCCACCAGTGGCGGTTCTAAAAAAGAAACAGGTTGTTGCTCCCTGGACAGCATCAACGATGCGCGTCAGGTTGCCGTAAGACTCGGGTTCCACCATTTTATTGTAGATATCCGGGAGGAGTTTGGAGATTATGTGATTGATAATTTTGTAGATGAATACATGGCCGGCCGCACACCAAATCCCTGTGTATTATGCAATACACATATTAAATGGAATTCTCTCCTGCGTCGGGCTGATATGCTTGATTGCGAATTTATTGCCACGGGCCACTACGGAATTATCAATGAACGTAATGGCCGTAAATACATCACCAGGGCCAAAGACCAGCAAAAAGACCAGAGTTATGTATTGTGGGGATTGAGCCAGGAATGTCTGCACCGCACACGCATGCCACTGGGTGCTTTTACCAAACCGGAGGTGCGTCAGATGGCAGCTGAACGAGGTTGGGATGATCTGAGCAAAAAAGCTGAGAGCTACGAAATCTGTTTTGTGCCGGATAATGATTACCGTGGATTTCTGCGCAGACGTATTGAAGGATTGGATGAACAGGTCGCTGGTGGTCATTTTGTGGACGCCAGTGGCAAAATATTGGGCAAACACGAAGGTTATCCATTCTATACCATCGGTCAGCGTAAAGGTCTGGGCATCGCGCTCGGTGAACCCATGTTTGTAACGGAAATCCGTCCGGAAACCAACACCGTTGTATTAGGCAAAGAAGAGGAACTCATCCGCAATTCCATGATGGTGGGTAAAGTCAACCTCATGAAATACGGTCAGGTGCCAGAGAACGGTCTGGAAGCCGTTACTAAAGTGCGTTATCGTGACGGCGGCACTTTTAGCACCCTGCAGGGCGTTGGGAATGATGTAGAAGTCCATTTCCACGCCAATGTTAAAGGTATAGCCCCGGGTCAAAGCGCAGTCTTCTATGAAGGAGACGACGTGATCGGCGGAGGCATTATTTATGGGAGCTTTTAGGGATTGAGCGGGCAAATCGCACCTTTATTATTTTCAATATAGAAAATGGTGCATATTTGGCGCAGTTTTCCAGGTCGTATTTGCGGACTGGCCTAAAAATGTGTACAAAATGAAACCACTACTCCCTGTTTTTCTCGTCCTTCTGAGCGCGTTCGCCTGCAAAAACAAACCGGCTCCCACCCAAAATGATCTGGATCAGGCTGCCATTACCGAAACCATACACAAGTTTGCCCAATGGGCCAGCGATTTTGCAAATAGCCCTTCCGAGGACCATAACTTCCTTGATAGGAAAGGCAAATTTGTCCGCCTTGATTCAACCCTGCTCAACCGCTATCTGGCAAAAATTAAAGCCAGCGGATTGGTTTCAGATACATATATCAATTCAGAACGTGCCTATTATCAAAAATGTGAACCGTTCTGGCAGAATGAAAATAAAGATGAAATCCTGACCGGCATGGACGACAATCGGTTTTTCCATGCTCAGGATTATGACTTGAAACAGTGGACCACCACTCCCGTAAATGTGATAGAAGGGTTGGGCACCGATGAGGTGACAGCCACCATGAATTTAGCTGATAGCACCCCTTTTGTAACCTATACCCTGGAAAAGGTTGTAGACAAGTGGCTGATCAATAGTTTGGAAATTCCCGATAAATCCTTTCTTGAAACGGAAGATTATGTTGGCAGCTATTATTCAGACGATAAGTCGTGCAGTATGGAGTTGCATATATCCCTGAAAAATGGCACGTATGTTTATCAATTGAAAACGGCCAAGCGGAACAACACCGGAACCATATCCATCAAAAGGCCTGAAACCGAAACTTACCTGACATTCAAAGGGCTCCGCGGCTCTGAAAAAGCAGATATGGAGGCACTCTTTTCCAATAATAGCATACTGTTTCAGAATTATGGTAATGCTATGAATAAATACCTGCAATTTAAAGAGTGTGATGTCAAGTATATCAATCTGATCAAAGGCCCGAAAAAGCAGGATAAACCTGCTACGACTCCAGCTCCGGTTACTGATAAAACTACTGCAAAGCCTGCTCCTGCGAAAAAAGTTGCCAATGCTCTGCCTTCCATTACCATCAACCGCTATGGGGATATCACATTGGGAGGAAAAAAAATAGCTCTGGAAGATCTTCGAAAAGCCTTGCAAAAAGATTTGCTCACGCGCACAGTTATTCCGGATCAGATACTTATCAAACCTATTGGTGAAGTGGGTATGGGTGCCCGCCATGAACTGCAAACTGTTGTGATTGAATCTATTGCAGGCGCCAAATGGGTGCGTAAAAAAGCGGCACTGGAAGCTGTCAATCTAACAGTTTCCAATCGCTTGAATGCCAATACACAACTGGAATTGAACAACTTTCAGACCATCAGCAATTTTGCATTAGTAGATGCCAGACCATTCTATGCCAATGGCAACCCTATTGATTACAGCATCTCGCCCTATAAATATGAATACCAGTCTGATAAATTCGCTGACCGTGTTATTGCCATTCTGAAATTTGAAAAAG
Organism: Saprospirales bacterium; assembly: GCA_003448025.1. Taxonomy (GTDB): domain Bacteria; phylum Bacteroidota; class Bacteroidia; order Chitinophagales; family Saprospiraceae; genus M3007. The sequence goes on from DLXL01000376.1 coordinate 2,657, forward strand.
GGAGCTGGAAAATACTGACCTATAGCATTGGCGCTAATGCTGTTCCAGTGAATGAGTGGGTGAAGAAGTACGGGGTGCCTCGGGTACTATTCGAAATGTAAGGCAAGAAGGTGTGACACGAAGGTCTTAAGACAAGAAGAGCCGGCTTTCAAGGCCGGCTCTTTTTATTTAAACAGCAGCGAAGTTTCCCAAAACTTAGGATCTTGGTGCCCAGTAGATTTCCTTCATGTCACACTTTCGCACCTTCTTCCAGGGTATGAAACACTTGCAGAAGCGCCTGTCCGCGAAGAGAAAGTTTGTACTCGATATGAAGTGGCTTTTCCCGAATCAGATTTTTTTCCAATAGTCCTGCTTCTTCCATTTCTCTCAGCGCCACAGCGAGCGATTGCCTGCTGGCGCCAGGCAATAAGCGCAATAAGGAATTGAATCGCAACGGAGCATCCACTGCCAGCCGAAAAATTTGTGGCTTCCATTTGCCGGATAATTGCTTTAATAAGCTTTCTGCCGGACAATTTTCGCCTTCAGCCGGCGCCTCCGGGGTAGTCATGTTTTTTTGACTCATTGCATGGTAATCTAAAGCGTCTGACCTTTGCATCGTCCTGCAATCAAACGTACTATGTTAAAAATCTCTTTTCTTATGCTTTTTGCTGTTGCCGGTACATGCAGCAGTCAAAATAATAACCTTTCCATGACTTCCAACAATCCATTGCTATGTGATGTTCAAACCGGACTCTGCGAAATGCCCGTTTCTGCCAATAATGGAGCGCATGTATCCAAGCCAGTCCGTATTGTTTATTTCACCGACCCCATTTGTTCCTCGTGCTGGGGCATTGAGCCTATGCTTCGTCGGTTGAAACTGGAATATGGCGATGTGGTGGAAATATCTTACCACATGGGCGGACTTCTTCCTTCCTGGGAGGTATACAACAGCGGTGGAATCAGCAAGCCTACTGATGTTGCACATCACTGGGACGAGGTGAGCCAACACTACGAAATGCCTATTGATGGCGATGTTTGGCTGGAAGATCCTTTGCCATCTTCCTATCCGCCCAGTTTTGCTTTTAAGGCAGCCCAAATGCAGGACGAAAAAAAGGCTGTTGCATTTCTTCGCCGTATCCGGGAAATGGTGTTTCTGGAGAAGAAAAACATCACCAAATGGGAGCACCTGGAGAAGGCCGCGTTGCAGGCGGGGTTAAATACATCCCAGTTTAAGCTTGATTATGAAGGGCAAGCGCAAGCGTTGTTTCAGGATGACCTTACGCTGGGTCGTAGCCTGAATATTCGCAGCTTTCCAACCCTGGTCTTTACAGATGCTGATCAGCAGAAACTCGTTTTGAAAGGGGTCAGGCCTTACGAACACTTTGAACAAACATTGCTTGCACTACACCCCCAGGCGTTGAAAAAAGTGTACGATAAAAGCCCGGAAGCTTTATTCCAGTATTATCCAACACTTACCACCAAAGAATTTGCGGTGCTTGCAGATCTTACTAAAGAACAAGCGGAATCTACACTGAATAGCTTGCTGGCTAAAGGAGCCATATCAGTGAGCAAGACTAAAAATGGGCCCCTCTGGAAAGTGAACGCGGGTTAGAACGCGGGTTTGAACGCGGATTTTTTTGGAACGCG
>DLXL01000249.1:0-2407 GCA_003448025.1 Saprospirales bacterium
CTTACGGGCAATCTGAATGCCGATACCAGAATCGGAGCGTTGACTATGCTTACCGGCAAACAAGGTGAAACCCCAGCCAGACAGTACACCGCCCTGGCTGGAAACTACCGGGTGTTTGGTCGCAGTACCGTATCTGGCTATTTCCTGGATAGGGAGTCCTACAGTGCAAATGGAGAATTGGTCAATAACCAATTTTCCCGCAATGCCGGGCTGGAGCTCTCCTTTACCTCCCTTAATGGCAAGTGGGCCGGCTGGGCTTCGCATCATCGGTCTTTTCAACCGGGCATTTCAGGCAAAAACTGGTGGGGAAATATGGGTGGACAATACCGCGTACGAGGGTTTTCATGGCTCACCGATTTTCTGCACATGGGTGAAAACTATTATGCTGATCTGGGCTTTGAGCGAAGAATAGAAAACTACGATGTGCAACTGGATAGCAGTTTCCGGTTGGGTTATAATTTTTGGTTCAACACTCTTTCCTATCAGTTTTTCCCTAAAAATTCAAACAGCAAGTTGAATTTTATGGAGGTAAGTGCTGAGCTTTTTCAGGTTTTGAACCCCAATGGGACACTAAATGAATCATCAAACAGTTTTGAGTGGTCTCTTAATTTTAAGAACACCAGCGAATTGTCGGCTTCCGTTAATCCAAACTGGGCTAATGTACCGGTATCTTTTAAGTTTGACGACGAGGACGATCTTCTGAAATGCCCGCCATTGCCCGCAACAGATTATCAATTCGCTTCCGGAGGATTAGAATGGAGTTCCGATTACCGCAAGCCGTGGTTTTACAGCCTGAATGTGGGAGGAGGGGAGTTTTATAACGGACAGCAATGGTTGGCGGGAGCCTCCCTGACTTGCCGCATTCAGCCAATTATGAATATTGCGGTGCGGGTTCAATACAATAAGCTGGATTTTCCAGCGCCTTATTGCGACGTGGAATTCTTAAACATTACGCCCAGAGTAGAAGTGTTTTTTGCCAAAAATATTTGGTGGACAACCTTCCTGCAGTACAATACACAGGCAGACAATTTCAACATCAACAGCCGTTTTCAGTGGCGATTCAGGCCTATGAGCGATCTCTTTATTGTATATACGGACAACTCAGGTGTAGAAAACCTTGGGGTAAAAAACCGGGCGATGACTATGAAACTGAATTACTGGTTCTGACATCCTGACTACTGTGGCTTACCGGCATTTTGTTCAAACTCTTTGATGAGTTCTTCCGGTGATTTACCCAATTGTTTCAGGGCATTTTGTGCATCGTCGGTGAAATCAGGATCGTTGGGATATTTAGCCAGGAAACTTTCGTAGGTGGCCTTAGCCTGATCCAATTGGTTCAGGTCGTTCTCCTGAACAAAGCCAATCATAAAGAGTGCTGTAGGCGCTTTTTTGTGCTGTGGATATTTATCCATTACCATTTGATACAACGCAATGGCCTTTTCTGGCTGTTGGATGGTTTTAGCCAATCCTGCTGCTTTGAGCAACAGATTCACGTATTTATCGGGGTTAGCTTTTTCCAGCAAACCGGCAAGCTCTTCAGAGGTCTTGATGAATTCTTCTGCTTTGGCTTTATCGGTTACGGATGCGCCGCCCATTGCAGCATCTAACTCCGTTAGCTTTTGCTCTAGCTTAACCACAGGATCCTGTTGACAAGCATAAAGCAATAGTCCAAAAATTGCAATCGACAATAGTTTTTTCATAATTATGTAGAGCTTAATTCGCTTCAATGACGCTTCTATAGACGGTTAATAACCGGCAAAAGAAAGACCAATTCCCTTTTTTCTTCCCCACATTGCCCAATTTTTTCAGATTATGGACATTATTCAGTGTATTCAAATTTCCCATACGGGCCCTTCACCGTCACCTTTTCACCTGTGGCCTTTTTTACCCGACCGATGATTCTGGCTTCGATACCGTATTGGGCGGCAATAGCCATGATACCATCAGCGTAGCGGCCCGGCACATAAATTTCCATCCGGTGGCCCATATTGAATACCTGATACATTTCGCGCCAGGGTGTCTGGCTGTTTTCCTGAATCAAGCGGAATAACGGAGGAAGTTCAAAAAGGTTGTCTTTAACAATATGAACATCTTTAACAAACTTCAGCACCTTGGTTTGCGCGCCGCCGGTCACATGAATCAAGCCGTGGATTTTTTTGCGGTAATCGCGTAAAATCTCTTGCAAAACAGGCAAGTATGTACGGGTTGGAGACAAAATCAATTTCCCAACCGTCACTTTCTGATTGCCAATGCTCACTTCATTGGTAAGTCGCTGATTTCCGGTATACACTACTTCATCCGGCAAACGAGGATCAAAGCTTTCCGGGTATTTTTCCGCATAGTATTTAGACAACACATCGTGTCGGGCGGCGGTAAGGCCATTGCTGCCCATGCCTCCGTTGTATTC
>DLXL01000249.1:2697-3257 GCA_003448025.1 Saprospirales bacterium
ATGTCGCCCACATCGGCTGTTTCTCCGCCTGCCAGGTGCATTTCAACGCCGTGCTGGCGCATGTTATCCACAAAATCGGAAGTGCCGCGGATTACCGCAGCAATGACCTCAGCCGGAATGAGTCCTTTGTTGCGACCAATGGTGCTGCTCAGCATGATATTATCTACACAACCGGCGCAGGCCATATCGTCGAGATTCATCACGATAGCATCCTGGGCTACCCCGGGCCAGACAGACAGGTCGCCGGTTTCCTTCCAATAGAGGTAGGCCAGACTGGTTTTGGTTCCGGCAGTATCAGCATGCAGGAGATTGCAGTACTTAGGATTACCTGCTGCCAAATCGGGCAAAATTTTACAGAAAGCATTGGGATACAAGCCTTTATCCAAATGCTTGATCGCTGCATGAACATCTTCTTTGGACGCTGAAACGCCTCTTTGATCGTATTTTGTGGCCATGAGTGAGTGGGTCAAAGGGTCAATTGGGGGTTATGGGGGTCTTTAAGAGGTCTTTTGGGGGTGTTTAAAAGGTCTTTGTGGATCGTTTTTATGGTCATTTTAGGG
>DLXL01000590.1 GCA_003448025.1 Saprospirales bacterium
GCTGGTCTTACGGCCCCGCAGAATGAATATCCAATATCCAATCTCCAAAATCCAATGTCCATTGTCCAAGTGCTGACGCCCGTCACCCGCACCACTTGGACATTGGACATTCGATATTGGATATTGGATATTGCCTACCGTCTCGCACTAATGAGTGTTACAGCACCCATGAGCCTGTCGAACCTGGCGCCGAAGGGGCGAAAATACACCAGGATGGTGTATTGGTTTCCGGTGGCGTACCAGTTGCCTTCAAAACCATCCAGGTCAGGTTTGCCCGTTTGAGCATCTACAACCATATATTGATAATCATAATGCCCTTGTTTGAGCCAGGCTTCACACCAGTATACCCGCGCCTGTTCATCGTATTGCATTTTGAATTCCGGCTTTAGCTGCCAGTCACTTAATTCTCCAAATACATACACATCCGATCCATCAAGTTCCTGATTTTGTTTCATGGAAAACAGCACCGCGGCGTAGTCGCATTGTAACAGGGTTTGATTGGCATTCAGGTTATCTATCACAAAGCGCCCATCAGCATCCGGCCTGAAAATGACCGGACGATCGTATCTGGACTCATCCGGCTGGAGTGTAACTTCAAAGTAGGTGGGTTTTTCTGAGATACCCCGTACAAACTCTCCCCGGTAATCGAAGGAGCGGATATCAAAGAAACGAAATTCTTTGCCGGCGCGGAAAATGATCAGATCCTGATAATCGAACACCAGGTTGTCGCCACGCGTGATGAATGGCTTAAGAGGCCCCAAAGCGTTGTCCCAGCGACCGTTTTGCAGCACAAAAGCTTTTACATCATTTTGCGGCATGGATACACGCACCCCTTTTGGAATCACGGTAAAATCGATTTCATGATGGGTGTCCAGCTTGTCTACCTGGGAAGTGCGTACAAACTCTGCATCAATCCGCCAAAGTGGCTCCACAACCAAAAACCTTCGGGAAAGTACCAAACGGTCATCTTCTGTATCAAATACCTGGAGTATGTAGTTCCCGGAGCGCGTCCAGCGCATATTCTGGTTTGGCAGGCCCAGTACATAATGGGTATACTGGGCAAGGGTATTGAACGAGGTGGAAACATTGATAATCCGATCGTCGGTAAAACCATCTATGTATTCATTATCACTCAAATCAGAGCGTTGCCAATCACTGTCGCAATGGATCAGGGAATATTTGTAGTCTTTCAAAGCATCGCCCATATGGTCAAACTGCAACACCAGGGTATTGTTCCCGGTATTGATATTTACAATAGGCATAGACAAAGGGGAACCTGCAAGGGTGAGCTGAACAGAGCAGATATCCGGATCCAGCATTTGGTTGTTCATCTGTGCCGAAAGGAACAGCGGAAGGCACCATCCAAGGAAAGTTGAAATAAATTTTTGACGCATAGTTTGTTCGATGGTATTGGGGTTAGGGGAAAGCTAAACCATCCAGGCATCCCATGGCGCTTCGATTTTCATGTCGGCGCCAGTTCGGGGATGACGGAAGCATAAACGAACAGCATGCAATTTGATTTCATGTTCCCGCCAAAATTGTCCTCCATACAGTACATCTCCATAGATCGGACAACCTATGTGAGCCAATTGCGCCCGGATCTGGTGAAAACGACCGGTTTCCGGTGTAATGTCCAAAATCGCCTGCCCATCGCGTTTTTCGATTACTTTATATTCCAGTGCACAAGGCTGTGTATCAGGCGTATATTGGTCAAAGACCAGCGCTTTTTTTCCGGTTTCATCCCGTTTTAACCAATGGGATAAAACGGCTGAATCTTTATCCGGCATTTTTTCTACCAGAGCTTGATACGTTTTTTGTACCAAACGTTGCTCAAACTGTCGCATTAATTCACTCAAAGCGGATTTGGATTTGGCCAATACCAATACACCGCTGGATGCACGATCGAGGCGATGAACTGCGCGCAGGTACAGCCTCTTTTGGGTTGCCCCGAATAATTCCATCGCCAGCTTTTCTGCAGAGGGGTGGGGAGCATTTCCGCTTTCAGTGGAAAGTCCTGCGGGTTTGTTGAGGACCAGGATGTCCGCGTCTTCAAAAAGGATGTTCAAGCAAAGAAATTTTTATCAGGGTCATGCGTTTTTGCGTTGCAAACCTACTCGTATTTTGTGGTTTTTGTAGCAAGAACGATCCATACCCTAAAACTCCTGCGTATGTTTCGCACTTAATTTCAGATAGCATGTCAAAACTTTCCTGCTTACTCTTTTTTTCCTGCTTTTGGATCCTTTATTCGTGTGGATCTGTTAAACCCCGTACCACCTTTGATCCGGCTAAAGTACCCGCAGCTCCTGATTATACCTTGAAGGAAAACTGGGCGGCATTGCCCGATAAGTCAGATCCGGCTGATCTCACGCCAAATCCGAAAAAGGCGCCTGATTTGCAAAAGGATGCACCTGTTGATGTCTTTTTCCTGTATCCAACCACCTATACCGGCGATTTGCGGCATCAACGAAACTGGAATGCAGCGATGGACGACGAGCGGACCAACCGCAAAACCGACAATGGCAGCATCCAGTATCAGGCTTCTATTTTTAACGGCGCCGGCAGGGTGTTTGCACCGCGTTACCGGCAGGCACATCTGCATGCTTTTTATACCAAAAAAGACACTGATTCTGCAAAAAAAGCACTGGAAGTAGCCTATTTAGATGCAAAAGCGGCCTTTTTACATTACCTCAAATACTGGAATAATGGCCGGCCATTTATTCTGGCCGGCCATAGTCAGGGCGGTTTGCATGTCAAAACCCTGCTCCAGGAATTGGTAGAGGGCAAAGACCTGGAACAACAATTGGTGGCGGCTTACATCGCAGGTTGGCCGGTAGCCGCCAGTGATTTTAAACAGCTTAAACCTTGCGAAAAACCGGATCAGGTAGACTGCTATTGTACCTGGCGCACCTGGGAGCGGCGGTTTGGAAAAAGAGTGAAGCAGGATCAAAAAACGGTTTGCACCAACCCTTTGACCTGGACCACTACCCCTGAGCAATATGCGCCTAAAACCTTGAACAAAGGGGCAGTCATCCGACCCTTTAACCATATCTACGAGCAATCAACGGATGCCGAAGTTTACAAAGGAATTTTGCTGGCATCCAAACCCAAATTCAAAGGCAGCATCTTGTTTTTTTCCAAAAACTATCATGCAGGCGACCTGAATCTCTACTACATGAATGTACGGGAAAATGCACAGGAAAGGGCAAAGGCTTTTTTCAGGCGGTAAACAGTACCGGGGTTGATCCAATGGAAATAAATGATAATAGATCCATCGCAAAGTTATTGGGTTGGTGCGCACATGGGCATATTTGATGCTGCAAACGGAAGTTTTTGCATTGGAAGTTTGGTGTAGCCGTCGGCTCCTTCCTTAAGGAGTAGCAACTGGTTGGGTTCGATATTTTTATAAACCTGGGTAATGCCACTGGTTGGCCAGGTGATGCTGATTTCATCAATGACGGATGCTTTTCCAATACCAATTTCCCTGCGCAATGGGCTGGAACCAAAACTGCCACCCGAGTTCAATTCGCGGTACACTATTCTGGTTTTACCATTTTCCTTGAAGGTCAGGGTGATTTTAGCGCCAATGGAAGCACGGTTTGATTTCGTGCCAATGATTTTAAGGTAAATCCAATTGTTCTGATTCTGTCCGGGGTTGAGATACATGGCGTTGGGATAGGCATCTCCACGGAATGCGCCACCCAGATCGGTATGGATGTCCTGATCCCCATCGTTGTCGAAATCTGCGAAAGAAACGCCATGGCCTTTTTGCAAATTTCCGGTTCTGGAAGAAACCGTGGCATCCCGAAAACCAGTTCCGCCGATGTTTACCCAAAGCTTGTTGGACACCAGCGACATAAAGCTGGGGTTGCCGGTACTGAGGTAAAAATCCAGCCAGCCATCGTTGTTGATATCGCCAAAATTGGCGCCCATGGCAAATGCCACTCCCTTCAAGCCCATGGCTTTGGTGGTATTGGTGAAGGTTCCATTACGGTTATTATGGTACAAAAATGCCTTACCGGCAGGGTCGCTGGAGGGCTCTAATGCATCTTTTGCCGCATAATAAGACAAGGCCTTGTCGAACTCATAATTGCAAACAAAAATATCCAGCCATCCATCGTTGTCGTAATCAAAAAACCAGGTGGCAAAGCTCCGGTACATTTCTTTATCAAAACCGGCCTGCTGGGAGGCATTTTCCAACACCAGTTTGCCATCCACCAGGCCTTTGTTGCGCAACAGCAATTTGTGGCCGCTCATGGATGAAATAAACAAGTCAGGCCAGCCATCGTTGTCGAAGTCGCCGGAAGCAACACCCTTCACAAACAAGCTGATGTTAATCCCCCAGGCATCTGCCATATTTTTAAACGTGCCATCACCCTGATTGATGTAAAGCTCACATTTGCGGGGACTTTTATCACTTTGGCTTTCATTTCCAATAAACAAATCTACCCAGCCATCGCGGTTAAAATCATTCCAGGTTGCTGCCTGAGTTGGGTTAAAACTCAAAATACCGGCATCAATGGTAACATCCGTGAATGTGCCATCGCCATTGTTGCGCAGCAATGAATTGGGCTGATCTCCGGTAGGCCCCTCTTGTCCCTGCCAGGCGCCCCTAAGCACCAGTATATCCAGAAAACCGTCGTTATTGTAATCGGTTTGCTGGATATTCAAACCTCCTTTGATCGCATTTAGTCCGGATCGCTCAGACCAGTCGGAAAAAGTGCCATCGCCATTGTTGTGGAAATAGTGCATGGGATCTTCCAAATCCCAGGCGGAGGTAACGAGATCCAGAAAACCATCGTTGTCAAAATCATCGGCAATACTGCCGCCGGCCCGGTTATTCACCTGCACTTTCAAGGCAGCAGCGCATTCCACAAAAGGTTTTATCACATAATCTGCCTGATTCAATCCGGCAATAAGCCATTTGGTTGGAACCTTGGAAGGGTATTCTCCCAGAGTCATATAGGCTATATTGAGCAGCCAAATGGCATCGTATTGTTTGGGGTCCAATTTGAGCAAGCGTTCAAAGGTCTCAACGGCCTTTTGCGCCGGCGCTTTGTCCTTGTGTATGCCTTTGCCTTTAATAGGCATGATACAAGACTCTGAAGAGTGCCCTTTCACACAATTGTTGCGTTCGGCCAGGCGCATATAAGCTGTACCTAAATAGGGTAATACCACTTTCAGGCCTTCCGGGCTGGACTGCAGGGTTTGGGCGGTATTTTCCAGCATGGCCACAGATTGAACCTCATCACCATATTCAAGGAGGAAAATAGCCTTTTTGACCAGGGTAGTCAACTGCACATTCGGGTCCCGGGTAGTGGCCAGAATGGAATCGCATTGAATGATCTTGGCCATAGCTGCAAAATTGTTGTTGGGGGTATCAATTTTGCGGCGTGTATCTTCCAGAATTTGCAACATTTTCTGGTGGCCATTCAAGAGTTCTTTACTGTGTTGAATAGTGCGACTTTTATTGCACGAGATACAAAGGAGCAAAAAAATCAAACATCCTGCCGGCAGGCGGGTTGGAGAAAAGAAGTAAGCAGACATGCTGGGTATGGAAAGATTTATTGCCCACCCGGATCAGGCCAGGTGTGCAGGTAAACACCCGGTCTTTGTTCCACGATGCTTTTATGGATCGGGAACAAAGACCGGATTGTGTGTAAAAGGAGGGGTTACCTGGTTGGTGCGCACATGGGCATATCCGATGCCGATGGATTGAATTTTATAACCTTTAAAGGAAGCTTTTCAGCGCCTTCTTTGCCTTCAACGATGCGGAGCAACTGATTGGGTTCCACATTCGTGAGTACTTGTGTAATGCCGCTCGCCGGCCAGGTGATGCTGATTTCGTCGATTACCGTAGCAGAACCGATACCAATTTCCCGGCGCAATGGGTTGGAGCCAAAGCTGCCACCGGAGTTGAGTTCGCGGTAAACCTTGCGCGACACGCCGTTTTCCCTGAATTTCAGGGTGATTTTTGTGCCAATAGCTGCTCTGTTCGACTTGGTACCTTCCAGTTTGAGATAAATTCGGTTGTTCTGGTTTTGGCCCGGATTGATATACATCGAACTTGGATAACCATCGCCGCGGTAGGCGCCACCCATTTCCACGTGAATATCCTGATCGCCGTCATTATCGATATCGGCAATGGATACTCCGTGGCCTTTTTGGATGTTTCCGGTGCGGGAAGCAACGGTACCGTCCATGAATTTTTTGCCACCTACGTTCATGAACAACTTATTGGGAACGATGGACTGATAGTTGGGGTTGCCAGTACCCAGGTAGATATCCAGGAACCCGTCGTTGTCGAAATCCCCGAAGTTCGCGCCCATGGAATAGGCCGTTTTGTTCAATCCCATCGATTTATTGGCATTGGTAAACGTGCCATTGCCGTTGTTGTGGTAGATTACCAACTTGCCCGATGGATCATCTTTGCCCAAGCCCAGCGCTTCCCGGGCAAAATAGTACGACAGGCTTTTCTCAAAATCGTAGTTGCATACAAACAGGTCCAGCCAGCCATCATTATCGTAATCAAAAAAGAAAGTAGGGAAGCTCCGATATTTCTCTTCGCTGAAGCCTGATTGCACCGACACGTCTTCAAATGCCGGCGTTTTGCCTTGAATGCCTTTGTTGCGCATCAGCACCTTTTTCCCATCCATGGAAGACAAAAACAGATCGGCCCAACCATCATTGTCATAATCTCCGGAGGTAACCCCTTTAACGAACAATTTGATGCTCACGCCAGCCGCTTCTGCCATATCGGTGAAGGTTCCGTTTTGGTTGTTGATGTACAATTGGCAGGGATAGGTTTTGCCACCAGTAGGCTGGTGTTCGTTGCCAATAAAAAGATCCAGCCATCCATCGTGGTTGTAATCGTTCCAGGTAGCTGCCTGTGTTGGGCAAAGCGACCATAGTCCGGCCTCCACGGTTACATCCGTGAAGGTGCCGTTGCCATTGTTGCGCAACAATGAATTAGGTTGCTCGCCATAAGGTCCGGTTTGGCCCTGCCAGGCGCCGCGTAATACCCAGACATCCAGGTTACCGTCGTTGTTGTAATCGGTCTGTTGGATATTAAGTCCTCCAGTAAGTGCATGGATGCCCGATGCAACAGAAAGATTGGAAAATGTGCCATCGCCATTGTTTTGGAAATAGTACATCTTATCCTCTCCAACGTCCCAACCGGAAGTCACCATATCCAGGAATCCATCGTTGTTGAAATCATCGATGATACTGCCTCCGGCGCGTGAATTGACCATAATTTTCAGGTCGGTAGCCATATCCACAAAAGGCCGCATATTGTATTCTACCTTGTCTAAACCAGGTAAAAGCCATTTTTTTGGCACTTTTGATGGATATTCTCCAATGGTCATATAGGCCAGGTTGAGAAGCCAAACGCCATCATAATAGTTTGGGTCTGATGGGGCTTCGGTCAGGAAAATTTCCAGTGTTTCGATTGCTTTTCGGCTAGGCGATTTGTCTTTGTGGATACCGGATGCCTGCAGGGGCATAATACAGGCATCAGCAGTATGACCGGTCAGGCAGTTATTGCGCTCTCCAAGTCGCATGTAAGCCGTTCCGAGCCAATAGAGCGTTGGATAGCGTGCTTTGGGATTATTGCCTACGTAGGCTAGAATTTTTTCAAAGATTTCCACCGCATTTACCTCATCTCCATATTCCAGCAACACTACGCCTTTTTTCATGATGGCGTTCACCTTTTCATTAGCGGTAGTGGCTGATGTTGTCAACTGATCAAGGTAAGCCAGTTTGGCTTTGGCGGCGTACAAGTTTTGTGGAACATCAATTTTCCCGGCAATCTCTTTGAGTGCTTTGAGCATTTCTTTATGCCCACCACTAGCAACTCCGGCGGCGCCTTTGCTAAGGCTGGTGTCAGTGCATGTAGCCTGTACACTTAACAGGATTACCGCCAAGAGCGCCGGACCCAATAAGGCCCGGCGCTTCAGTGAAGAACTGAAAACATTCATGTTAGAGCTAATTTGTTGTTTAGATAAGGACAAACGGATTACAGCTTTTGCAGAAGCATTTCGCCTCACAAAAGGAAAGTATGATCAATAGCATTAAACAGCTTAAACCGTATTGCAAACTTCCAGGCATTTGAGCAAATAGTCCACAAAATGTCCCTTAGTATTTCCTTAGAAAGTGGCTGTTGCGGTTAATTGCAGGCAGATAATTTTAGTAAGCAAGAATTACCCATACCTTCGTGCCGCAAAATCCGCAGGCGTGTATGGCGCCTGATCACACGGTTTGCCTATTAATGCCCACCCAAATTATTCTAAGCTCTTTATGGACGCGAACAGTCGCATTTACGTGGACTCCGAAATCGGAAAACTGAAAAAAGTTATCGTGCACAGGCCAGATGAAGGCATTGCCCGTATCACGCCTAAGCGGGCAGAAGAATTGCTTTTTGACGATATAGTGCACTTGCCCAATATGCGCGAGGAGCATGATATTTTTGTCAATGTACTTCGTGCGTTCGTTGGAAAAGATAATGTACTGGAGGTAGGAGACTTGCTCACGGAAAGCTGCCGCGTGGAGGAAAGTCGCTATGAGATCATCAATAAAATTGTAGATTTTGAGGAACTGCCTTATTCGCTGATCCCCCGATTGGCAAGCCTTTCGCCGGAACAACTGGCCGACACCCTTATTACAGGCTATCTGGAGCCGGAAGACCGCATTTTGTTCGACCCTATCCCGAATCTGATCTTTACCCGCGACCTTGCCGTTACCGTTAAGGAACATGTGATCATCACCAAGGCGGCTAAGTCAGCGCGTTTCCGGGAAAACTTCCTGACCAGACTGATTTTCTCCAGTCACCCGGTTTTTCGCCGTTTGAAAGCTGATGGCAAGACCGTGAACTTAAATCGTGTAGACAAGTTTCCACCAAACAAACGCGGCGAAACCATCAGTATCGAAGGTGGCGATGTGATGATGTTCCATAAAGATTATCTGTTGATTGGTAATTCAGAACGGACCAACAACTATGCGTTTGAAACCCTTAAAACCTATCTTTTTGATAAGGGAATTATCAAAAACATCGTTCAGGTAAATATTCCTGCCGAACGTCCCTACATGCACATCGATACCATTTTTACACAGATCAACCACAACCATGTGGTAGGTTACAAGCCTATTGTCATGGATGGCCTTGGTTCCTATGTGGATGTTCACCGACACACCGGTGAAGAATTGGAATATCCTACCATTGTTGATTTCCTCAAGGCAGAGATCAATCCGAAAATGGAATTCATTTGGGCCGGAAGAGGTGAAAGCCCTTATCAGGAGCGCGAACAATGGACCGATGGATGCAACCTGGTGGCGCTGAAACCAGGCGTTGCCGTTACGTACGATCGCAACCCCGTGACAGAAAAAGCATTTAAAGAGTTTGGCTACAAAGTGGTAGGTGCGGAAAAAATACTCCGCGACATAGAAAACGGCAAATTAGACCCGGAAAAAGTAGAAAATACCATCATCACCATCCCTTCCAACGAACTCTCACGTGCGCGCGGCGGCAGCCACTGCATGACCTGCCCGGTAGAACGCGAAGAAGTGTGATGAATATCCAATATCCAATATTGTCGTCGGACATTGAATAT
>DLXL01000435.1:0-715 GCA_003448025.1 Saprospirales bacterium
CCAAGCGTTACCGCAACGAATTTGGTCAGTTACTCGAACATGCTCCAATCTGTGAACGTGACATCAGGAAACCGGTAGATTTACAAACCATCGAACAAAAGGGGGATTTACTGTTTTACATAAAAAAGCAGGACAATATTTACCCCTACCATTACCTGAACCACCCTTTTGATGTAATTGGTTGGGATGGATATGTGTATCCATATGCCTTCAGCATCCACAATTTTGAGCCCATTACCGGAAGAGTACACCAGCCACCACCAGTTCACCAAACCTTTGACGGTTGTAATTTTGTGATCTGTTCTTTTGTTCCAAGGCTCTATGACTATCATCCATTAGCGATACCGGCACCTTACAATCACTCCAATATTGATTCTGACGAGGTACTGTATTATGTGGATGGAGACTTTATGAGTCGTAAGCACGTAGAACGTGGTATGATTACCCTGCATCCTGGTGGTATTCCACACGGCCCGCACCTGGGCACGGTGGAAAAAAGTATAGGAAAGAAAGAAACGTTGGAGCTTGCAGTGATGGTAGATACTTTCCGCCCGCTTCTGATGACAGAATATGCCGTAGGGATTGAATCCGGAGATTATTACAGATCCTGGTTGCCTGAATAAAAAAAGCGCGGAGCATGTGCCCCGCGCTTTTTTTATGTTGCATAGGAATGACTTACCAACGGTCGCCACCACCACGACGATCACCGCCGCCA
>DLXL01000435.1:997-4030 GCA_003448025.1 Saprospirales bacterium
CCGCGATTGCCACCACCGTAGCCACCGCCGCCACCGCTGCGATTTTCACGTGGTTCAGCTTTCTTCACTACGATGGTACGGCCATCAAGTTCTGTTTCATTCAGGGCGTCGATAGCGCTTTGCGCTTCATCGTCGTTGTCCATCTCAACAAATCCGAAGCCTTTAGAGCGGCCCGACATTTTGTCGAAAGCGATGGAGCAGGAAGAAACCTCCCCGAATTGTTCGAAGGCAGCCCGGAGGGTGTCTTCGCTGGTGTCATAGTTCAATTTTGCTACGAAAATGTTCATTGCGAAAAATGAGAAAAAAATGAAAAAAATGAAGCATCAACGGAACGCAGCAAAATCAAAATGAACCAAAAAAATCCTATTGAAAATGGTCTGCCTGTGGTTAGTGATGCCGGATAAACGTCTCAAAGGTATATAAAAAAACGAGAATTCCCATTTTTTTGCAATTAAGTTCAAAAACTGTATTGAAGTAACGGTGCTCGATATCTTAAAACCGGTCAATTTTTCACTCCTGAAGCGCGGCAATACACTTCAACTCGATAGCTATCGGAGTGGGTAACCGATCGATCCCAACGGTAGTTCTGCAAGGTTGACTGGTATGAAAATACTCCGCATAAATGCGATTAAATGTATGGAAATCTCGCTCCATATTGACCAGATAAACGGTTACATCCACCAAGTCCTCCCATTGTGCGCCGGAAGCTTCCAACACGGTGCGAACGTTCCGGAATACAGAATGTACCTGTGCTTCGAAGTCGAATTCAGTATAATTCCCGGCTGCCGAGCGAACAAGCCCAGGCACGCCATCGGTTTCCGGTTCTCTGGGACCAATTCCAGATAAAAACAACAGATTTCCCACCCGGCGGGCATGTGGATAATGTCCTACAGGTTTGGGCGCATTCGGTGCATCAATTTTTGTCATGTGTGAGTTGGTTAAGTAAACTTCTCTGAACAGGGGCTAAGATAATTCTAATGTGATTCTAAGAAATAAAAGTTGACCATGGCCTTAGGTTTGCAGCCAGAAAAATTTAAAAGCTACAGTCATGTTCAAAAAAATTGCTCTTTTAATGCTGGGTATTGCAACAGGCTACACCTTGTTTTCGCAATCTCCTACCGATGGCCTTATGATGCCACAAGGTCAGCTATGCATCCTGGGACAGTATACCAACAGCAGTTGGGAAAACTACTGGCAAGGTGAAACCAAACGCTCCAACTCTAACCTCGGAAAAGTGAGCACCCAAAGTGCCATGTTGATGGGCAACTATGGCATCACCAGCAACCTTAACGTAATGCTGGGCCTGCCATTTGTATGGACCGGTTCTACGCAAAGCTACATCACCGGGCAAAAAGGACTCCAGGATTTGTCTTTGTTCCTGAAGTACCAAATCCTGGAGCGAAAAGCACTCGGCGGCGCCTTTAAAATCCAGACAACCGGCGGACTTTCCACTCCTGTTTCCAACTATACGAATGATTTGATGCCTTTCAGTATCGGTGTACACAGCAGAACCGCTTCTCTGCGCGGTATTCTGAATTACACCGCTGATTTTGGTTTGTACGTAACCGCTGAAGTGGGCCATACCTGGCGTAGTAATGTTACAGTAGACCGTGATTCTTACCTTTTCAACAACGAACTGGTGGAAAGCGATGAAATGCCTGTGCCGAACGTATTGGATTACTCGGCGCGTATTGGCTACATCAAATCCCGTTTTCAGGCTGAAGTTTGGTACGATGCTTTCACCGGCTTGACCGGCGACGATATCCGTTACAATGAAGCCCCACAGGCCACTAATAAAATGGCTGCAGGTCAGGTTGGCGTGTTTGCCAAGTATTTCATTACCAAGCGTTTTGCGCCGCTGGCATCTGTTAGCCAGGTATTGAGTGGTCGTAACGCAGGTGAATCTTTGACCTGGGCTGCAGGTTTCACCTACTTCATGGATGTAAACAAAAAAGCTGAAGCAGCGAAATAAATTCCCTTAAACCTGATAAACATTCCATCGCACAACATGAAAAAGCAAACCATACTCGTTTTAGGCGCCGCATTCGGCCTGCTGTTCTTCGCTACACAGTGTGACAAAAACGCTCCCGAAGCGCCATCTATTGAACCATATCCTGAAACCAATCTGGAAGCAAGTGCAGGCACCTGGAAAACGTATATGTCTATCGACGATAGCAAAACGGTGGTGCCAGCGCCAGAAGCTCAAGGCTCAACTGCATACCAAACGGAGTTGACTCAACTCAAAGCAACGATGGCCAGCGCAACTGCCGAACAGAAAGAGCTGGCTCTTTTTTGGGGCAGCAATGGCGTAACCCGCTGGCATGAAGTTGCCCGCGAGCTGGCCGCCAACTACAACGTTCCTCCAAATTACAATGCCGATGGCACATACCCGGTTCCTGATCCGGCTAATCCAACGGCTTACCCTCGTTTCCCATTTGCCAACCCACCCGTGGCGAGCCGTATGTTTGCCTTGCTGGGAGTTGCGCAATACGATGCGCTGGTAGCCTGCTGGAAACGCAAATTTGAACACAACCGCCTGGCGCCTTACAAAATCGCCTCCGATATCCAGCCTCTTATCCCAGCAAATGACCTGCCCTCATACCCTTCTGAAGACGCCGTTATTGCTGCAGCTTCCCGTGAAATCCTGAAGTTCATCTTCCCGGGTGAAGTTTCTTACATCAACGAAAAAGCGGAAGAGCATAAAAACAGCCGACTCTGGGCTGGCGCCAATGTGCAAAGTGATTTGTCTGCAGGCGACTCACTGGGGCGCATTGTAGCACAGTATGTGATCAACGAATGGGCAAAAAAAGACAAAATGGGACAGGCTAACAACCAGGCTGCATACCCGAACCTGAAAGCAGATGCCAATGCACGTGGAATTTCTGTTCTCTGGACCAGCCGCGACATTCCATCTCGTCCGCCAATGCTCCCTTTCTTCGGCAACGTAAAAACCTGGAACTTCGACGATGCCACCAAAATTGCACTCCGTCCTCCGGTTCCTCCACAACCAGGATCTGCTGAGTTCGAAGCTGC
>DLXL01000210.1 GCA_003448025.1 Saprospirales bacterium
TAAACGTGTGGAATCCCAACGAGAGGGGATAATGGCAAGAATCATATAAAGATGCACTTAAGTGTGTGAAAAACGTATTTTTGCCCCGTATTTCCCCTTGGCCAATTTTACCTATGAGAAAAACGATTCCTTCTATATTGGTTTGGCTTTTGTTTCCTGCCTTTTTGTGGGGGCAAAATGAGAAGCCAACGCCATTACTGACCTCAAAAGACTCTGTTTTGCTGACCGTGGAAAGTGGTAAGAAATTTATCTACCATCCTGTAAAAGCCAAACAAACACTCTTTTCCATTTCCAGGTATTATCAAATAGGACTCGACGAACTTTTTGATCATAATCAGGAGTTACGGAATGATCCAACCCTGACATTAGGATCAAGAATAAAGATTCCTATTCCCAACAAAGCCATAAAGCGGTACAAAAGTAGTGGCTTTATCGCATCAAAAAATACTTCCATTTACTATGTGGTACAACCTGGCGATAACCTCTACCAAATAGCCAAACGCTATTTTGAAATGCCAATTGACAGCGTTTTAAAGCGTAACAGATTGAAATCCAACAATATTAAGCCCGGGCAACGCCTTCATATGGGCTGGATGGGCATTGAAGGATTTCGCCCAGAATGGAGGGCCGCTAAACCATCACAGGAATCAGAAGCGCTAAAAGGCCATTTTCTGGAAGATAAAAAAAAGCGTAAAGAAATAGATGGCCAGGGCGTTTGTTCCTGGCCGAAGGATAGTAAAGAGAAGGGGTCTCTATACGCACTGCACCGGGAGGCTGCCATTGGCACCACCATCCAGGTGAATAACCCAATGAATAACCGAACGGTTTACGCTAAAGTAATCGGTCGGATTCCTTCCGGTTACGAACGCAACGTGGAGGTCGTTTTATCGCCCGAAGCAGCACTCAAGTTGGGCGCTCGTGATCCGCGTTTTTTTGTCAAAACTAAATACTTAAAATAGCAGGGTGTCTGGAATGACCCCTCAAAAACTTGTGGCATGAACAAAGCATTTCTTTTCGCTAATCTTTTGATGATCAGCCTTTTGGCTTGTAAGAACGACCCTAAAAGCTCCGACTCCAATCAAGCGCCTTCACACATCCAGGCAGGAGAAAAAGCCAATCCAATGATATTGGCAGGGCATTGGATTGCATTGGATTTTTGTTCCTTCTCCGGGCAATACGGCTCGGTAATAACGGCGATGAATAACGTGCATAAGCCGTATGCTTATGCGATTACATTCAATCCAGCCAAACCAGATAGCGTCATTTGCTATAACGGGTTTGAATCCTGGTCGGTACCAGTAAAGATTAATGTGGACACCATCACATTAGAGAACGCCAAGCCCGGCAAAAACATTTACCTCATTTATCATTCTGAGGGAGAGAAGGATATAACGATGATCGACCCAACCAATTCAAAGGTTCAAATGGATCGGTTCATCAAATCGAGAGCAACAACACAGGAAGGAATTAGCGCCTTTGAGACCGCCTTGAATCACCATGTACTCAACGGTGTTTTCACACCCGTTGGTAAAGGCTCCACAGACAAAGTCATGTTTACATCCACCGGTGAGTTACAGGGTATCAAAGGATATAACCGGTTTAAACTTTGTTCAGCGGGCGATTGTTTTGTAGCCGGGCAGGATATAGATGTGATCAGCTTTTACAATGCAAAAGACGAAGCAGGCAGTACCAAGTATTATGGTTACCGGTACAGTTCAAATACTGATACGCTAAGCATTTATAACCTGATTAACACTAATCCCGCAGAAAAAGGCCAGTATAAAGTAGCTACTGCAGCTTATAAATTCTCCAGAAAGAGAGGACAATAAACATAAATTGTTTTAAATAATTTTTTTTCAGGAATCGCAGGGTGGGCGAGTCCCCTCCCTGCGAAAAATGCTCAAAAATGGCTTCAGCGCTTAAAAATCTATCCGTTTACGACGAAAATAATGTTCCAGACGCCTCTGAAATGAAGCTTGGCATTGTGGTAGCCGACTGGAACGCACACATTACCCATGTCTTGTATCAGGGCTGTGTGGAACCCCTGCTGAAACATGGGGCTAGTGAAGAAAATATTTTCACGGTACAGGTTCCTGGTTCATTTGAGTTGACTTCCGGAGCGAGGATTTTGAATGGCCAACAAAGTCTGGATGCCGTCATTTGTCTGGGTTGTGTGATCAAAGGCGAGACCAGTCATGATGAGTACATCAATATGGCTGTTGCGCAAGGATTAACCCATCTGGGTCTCACCACAGGCAGGCCGCACATTTTTGGCCTGGTAACCACCAACAATGAACAGCAGGCTCTGGATCGCGCCGGCGGCAAGCATGGTAATAAAGGTGTTGAAGCTGCGGTAACAGCTATCAGGATGGTTCATTTGAAAAAAGCCCCGGTAACGGGTAAGGAAAAACGATCCATAGGATTCTGATTTTTCCGAAATAATTTTTCCATAATTTATATTATGTTAAATAGGAAATAAAAAGCAGCCATTAAAGCCCTGTTTTTGCCTTATTCAAAAAAAGTAATCCCCGCGCCGAACAAAGCCACTACATTTGTGCCATCACAATCCAAAATTCGCATCCCTGATACTGTTTTTCAATGAAAAACACTTACCACGACCTTGTAGCGCAGACATTCGATTTTCCACAAGACGGATTCAGCCTCAGAAACAACCGACTGCTGTTTAATGAAATTGATGTGTACGAACTCATCAAGAAATACGGCACGCCACTTAAACTTACTTACCTGCCCAAAATTGGCGAAAAAATCCAGACAGCCCGAAAATTGTTCCGGGATGCTATCCAGCGACATAATTACAATGGCAAGTATATTTATTGCTACTGTACTAAAAGTTCGCACTTTTCCTTTATCCTGAATGAAGT
>DLXL01000012.1 GCA_003448025.1 Saprospirales bacterium
GTTCCAAAAAAATCCGCGTTCCAATTCGCGTTCCAAAAAAATCCGTGTTCTTTATCCGCGTTCAATAATTTGTTTTATATTTGCGTCAATATAAAACAAATTGGTGCAGTACGACGAATTTGGTTTCATCCTGGATGAATGGGTAGAAGAGCCCTCTCCCGCTGCTGAAGAGGCGCCTCCTTCGGAGCCTCATGTGCCGATGCGTGTGCAATTCCCCGAGGCTGGCAGCAATTACTTAGGCGGCACTTCTGATGGCTGGGAATACCGTACAGCCTTTGCCGGTTCCAAACTTGCTTATGCTTACGATATGATCAGGCAGTTTTTGCTGGAAGAAGGCTACGGTGAGGTGCCCTTACCCCAAACAGCCGCTGATCTGAAACTTTTCAAAAAATCCAGGTCGCCACAACTCCAGCTTTTTGCTGAACGAGGGTATATCCACAACCCTGTCAAAATTCTTTTTCCCAGTGATCCGGCGCAGCGCAACACCCTGATTCTTTGCGTGTACAATGAAAAAGAACCCAATCATTTGTTGCGGTTCCACGGGATGGCGTAATTTTTTTGGGATCTAAGTTGATTCACCCCAAGTTGGTTTATGTAATTTCTGTGGTTAGTGCATCCTTACGTAGTGCAGGACTGCTGCCACCGCTAACAGAAAACTTTTCCAATGATGAAACTTTCCCTATTCCTCTCCTCCCTTTGGCTGTTTTTGGCCTCCCTTTTTACAACAACTGAACCCAACACCTTTTTAACCGGACTGGTCACAGACGGAACTGAACCGCTCGTAGGTGCAACCATCAAGGTGATGAAAGGTGCCACTTTTGTGCGGGGAACGGTGACTGATTACAACGGCGAGTACCGAATAAACCTCGATCCTGGCACATACGATCTGGAAATCAGTTATACCGGATTCAGTGTAGTGAAAATTACAGGCGTAAGAGTGATGGGTGGAGTTACCACAAGGCAGGATGTTGCCATGAGCAATGCTACGGTATTGAATGAGGTGATTGTAACCCAGTACAAAGTGCCGCTGATTGAACAGGATCAAACTTCCAGTGGACAAATCCTTACCCCGGAGCAAATCAAAGAGCTGCCTACACGTAGTGTAAAAGAAATTGTTTCTACCTCCGTTGGCAGCGGAAGCATTGATAAAAAAGCCAAATCCAAGCCGTCCGCCTCTGAAGCGCCAAAAGGTAAGGCAAAGGCGAGCGCGCCTGCTCCCGCAACTAAACCCGTATTAGCTACGGAACCAGGCGCGTCCTATATAGACGGTGGCGAGATAAATATTAAAGGCGCCCGGTCAGAAGGTTCCGATTATTACATTGATGGCGCTAGGTTGAGTGGCGGTATACCTCCTGTAGAAGACATTTCCTATGATGGTCTTTCCATGCCGGTGGATGCCAAACTGGGCATGGCACTTACCACTGAAGAGCCTGCCATGGCTGCCGGGCTGATTCATCAACCTGCTCCCCGCGCCGGATTGCTCACCGCCGGCGAATGGAACGATCTGCACAACTGGAATCGCCACTGGCTGGATATCCTTGCAGATGGTGAAACGGATTCCTATCAGCTGATGTATCAGTTTTATCCCAAACAACGCTACGCTATATTGGTGACCAACGACAATGGGTTTCCGGTGGCAGATGCCCCGGTGAGATTGAAAAATAAAGCAGATCAGGTACTCTGGCAGGCCCGTACCGATAACACCGGAAAAGCCGAGCTCTGGGCCGGATTGTATACGGTGGATAAGATAGATGGGCCACTTCGGGCAGAGGTTTTGGTAGATGGCCGAAATTATGAACTGAAAAACCTGAAACAAGCCAAAGATGGCTTTAATGCACTGAAAATCAATACTCCTTGCCAGTCGCCCAAAGATGTGGACATCTTTTGGGTAGTAGATGCCACCGGCAGTATGGGCGACGAAATTGAGTATCTGAAAACAGAACTGCTCGATGTCATTGGCAGAGCAAAAAGTCGGAATACCGAACTCAATTACCGGATGGGGACGGTGTTTTACCGCGATAATGGCGATGAATATCTGACCCGCAGCAGCCCATTATCTACCGATATCAGTAATACCGTTTCATTCATACAAAATCAGTTTGCAGGTGGCGGCGGAGATTATCCGGAAGCTGTACATACTGCATTGGATGAGGCTGTTTTCAAGCAACAATGGAGTGAAAATGCAATAGCCCGTATTTGTTTTCTGGTGTTGGATGCCAGCCCTCACCAGGGCGAGGAAATCAACAAAAGCTTGCAAAAAAGCATTCAGGAAGCAGCGCGTTTGGGCATCAGGATTGTACCCATCGCGGCCAGTGGGATTCAGAAGGATACCGAGTTTTTAATGAAATTTTTCGGTATGGCTACGAATGGCAGTTATGTGTTTCTTACAGACCACTCCGGCATTGGTGGCAAACACATAGAGCCTACTACAGATGAGTACAAAGTTGAACCGTTGAACGACCTTATTGTGCGCATTATTACGGAATATACTACCATCGAAACCTGCGAAGGCAAATCAGAAATCCGTTTTGAAAACGATCCTCAGCAGCAGCCTGGCCCGGTGATGCAGGCCCTGTATTACCCAAACCCGGCAGTGGAACAGTTTACATTGGAATTACCTTTTGAGGTACAATCCGTTACCATATACGATGCTGAAGGAAAGGCAGTGCACAAACTCGAAAAACCTGCCGGCAGACTACACCACATTCCGCTGCAAGGGTGGGCGGCCGGCTTTTACACGATCCGTATCCTCAACAACGGATTAATGCAAAGCGGGAAATTGATGGTGGTGAAGGGATAATAAGACCACTAAGACACGTAGGTCACGAAGCCCCCCCTTAGTGTCTCTTCGTGACCTACGTGTCTTAGTGGTCTT
>DLXL01000313.1:0-313 GCA_003448025.1 Saprospirales bacterium
TGGACGGTGGACGGTGGACGGCCTGAGGCCGATGTTGTTAATAATTTCCGGCAAAAGTAGGCAAAGCCGGAACCTGGTTGTGGTTCTTTTGTTCCTTTGCCGGGAAAAATTCAATCTGTCTGTCTTCATGCTTCCTAATACTCAGGCATACGCGGCGCTGCACATTCCGGATTACCGAAGGTTTCTGGCCATGCGTTTAATGACTACGCTGACAGTGCAGATCATGTCGGTTTCGGTAGGCTACTATGTGTATGAGCTCACCAATGATCCGCTGATGTTAGGATTTATTGGCCTTACTGAGGCTATTCCGGCC
>DLXL01000313.1:491-867 GCA_003448025.1 Saprospirales bacterium
TTGGAATCAGTTTGTGGGCAGGGCATTTGGCCGACAAACGCAATCGGCGTAATATTCTGGTTGGGTGTATTTCAGTCCTCCTGGTTTGTTCCATTGCTTTATTGATGGTAGCGTTGAATCAGGATCAAATGCCACGCTCCTCCTTGCTGTTCAGCATTTATGGCATCATTTTCTTCACCGGGATTTCCCGCGGATTTTTTAGTCCAACCAATTTTGCCTTTTTACCGCAGATTGTGGATCGGGACAAATTGCAAAATGCCATCAGTTGGAACAGCAGCACCTGGGAGGTTGCCAGTATCACCGGATTAGGACTCGGTGGTTTGATCTATGGTTTTTGGGGGGTATCTGCAGCCTTTGGAACCTTGAGTTTTTTGTG
>DLXL01000313.1:990-6664 GCA_003448025.1 Saprospirales bacterium
TATCTGCAGCCTTTGGAACCATGAGTTTTTTGTGCGGCCTGGCTTTGGTTTTTGTACTGCAAATTGTGCCCAGAGGCGTTCCGCCCTTCGACCGTTCAGAAACAGCAGTTCAGCGTATTAAGGCAGGTTTGAATTTTGTGTTCAGTAAACAGATTATCATTGCCTCGATAGCGATGGATCTCTTCGCCGTGTTTTTTGGAGGAGCAGTTGCCTTGATGCCGGTTTTTGCCAAGGATATTCTTCATGTTGGGCCACAGGGTGCAGGAATTCTCCGGGCCTCCATGGCAGTAGGCGCCATCACCATGGCGATTTTCCTAGCCCACCGTCCGTTAGGGAAAAACGCCGGCAAGATCATGTTGTTTTGCGTGGCCGGTTTTGGTCTGTGCAATATCTTTTTCGGACTTAGTACCAACTTTTACCTGTCATGCTTATTGCTGTTGGCGGCAGGGATGTTTGATGAAGTAAGCGTGTTTATCCGATCAGCATTAGTGCAGTTTCAAACGCCGGAAAACATGAAAGGACGGGTTTCATCCGTCAGTTCCATATTTATTACTTCCAGTAATGAGCTTGGCGCCTTTGAAAGTGGCCTGGCGGCACGGTTGATGGGAACTGTCTCTTCGGTAGTTTTTGGAGGGGTAATGACCTTGGGTGTGGTAGCATTTACCTGGTGGAAAGCGCCTAAACTCAGAAATTACGATTTTGAAGGCCACACATCATGATTATTTATCTTTATCCCCCTGGGTAAAAAAAGACATCAACTCCGGCATATCGCCAAGCGAAGTGCCCAGGTGTTGCAGGGCGGGTGGCTCCGTTGTTAATACAGGGGCTTCATCCCAGGGTATCTTGTTTTCTGATCTTGATACTAAAGGTTCAGGATTGGGCGATGGAGCCTGCAAAACGCGAGTTTTATAGACCACCTTTTCCCGCCATTGGACCCGTTCCAACCATACCGTATCTGTTTTCACCTGAGTGACTGGAATTTCCTTTATCTGAATCTTGACTGGTCGGAATTGCCACATCAACCACCAGCCGGCTGCCAGAATCCCCAGGGCCAGCCAAATACTTACCACTCCTCCTTTTGATTTGGGGAATTGAGCCAGCAAATTGGCACGCATGCGTTCCGGCGCTGCCACGGAAGCATCCAATACTCCGGCGGTTTGTATGATCCGCCTGATTTGATCATATTCTTCCCTTGGCATGTAAGAAAGGACCATAGCTTTCTCTGAATGACTAAGGCTTTCAAAAGCCTTCTCTTCAGCCAATTGTTCAATTTTATCCAACATAAGTCTTCGTATTAAAAGTAAGTACCCGCCAATTGTGTGCGCAACTGGCGAATGGCATGGTGTAATCTGGATTTAACCGTACCCTCCGGGCACTCGAGAATTTCTGCAATTTCCGGTACGGTTAATCCTTCCTGGTACCGCAATACAAAACATTGACGCTGTGCATCCGGCAATAATCCAATCTGGTGGTGTAGTCTGCTTTCCAACCAATCCTGATCCTGAATGCCCGGCAATTCTTCCACCCAGATGTCCGCAGGCTCCGGTTCAGGAAGTGGCGGCCTACGGAATTCATTCCGGCATAAATTGGTGGCAAGCGTATATACCCAGGTTTTAAAATCTCTTTCCGGGTTAAACAGGTGTGGTTTTTCTATGATTTTGAGAAACAATTCCTGCGTAAGGTCTTCTGCCCTGGATGCGTCCCTGTGCAGCATCCTGAATATAAAGCGGTACATCCGCGAACTGTACCGGTCGTACAATTCCGCGAATGCCCGCTCCTGACGCTGAGCAATGGCTTGCATCAGCGCCTCATCCGTGTAGTTTTGATATGTTCGCCGGAATAATGGCATGCCTTACTCTTCAATGACTTCCATAAACACCCGGAATCCCACTGCCGGACTGGGTAATGTATATTCTTTTACAACCGTAACCTGGCCATAATAAGGTTCATCCTGCCAGCTTCCTCCCTTTGCCTTGCCTGGCTGGTCAATCATTTCGGCTACATTCCCGGAAATAGCGTACAAGCCAAAATCATTTGGGAAATAGGAATCCGTTTTTACCGGGAAAAAACCACCATCATTTGATTCCGGTTTTAACTGACCAACATCCTGTACGCCAGTCATTGGTGAGGTTTGAGAAGGACAATTACCACAAGGTTCTTTGGCGTTGTAATTAGCCAGATAACATCCTTTGGAGTTGCGCACAAAGTAACCTCCCCAGGGATATGGCGCATCACCTCTGCCTGCACGAGCCGCACGCATCCATTCTTCTTCTGCTGGCAGCCGGAACAACACCTTTTTGAATTTTTTCTTCTCTTGAGAACTGTTGTAAACCTTGGTAATCCAGGCGCAGTATTTCTGGGCAGCCTCGTAGGTAATATTTTGTACCGGACAATTTGGCTCGTCAGGATGGGCATGTTCAAACACCCGACTTTCCGGAAGCTTACGCCATTCCTCCGGTAAAAGGGAATACCAGTCGGTTTTAGATGTTTTACAAATAGTCAGTTGTTCAAATTCTTTGTTTTTGACCAAATCAGTTAAAAATTGTTCGTACTGAGCGTTAGTGGTTTCAATGGCTGAAGCATACAAGCGGTCCCCACCTTTTTTCATGTTTTTTTCCAAAAATCGCGGACTCATCACGGATATAACAGGACTTGCCGGCACATCCAGGCCAAAAAAGGCACGAACTTCTTCCTCTCTGCCACCTTCGCGGCCAATTTTTAGTGCCAGGTGTTGCATCCGGTCGGCTTTGGTAAATTCTCCGGCCGCCCCATAATGCCGGTATAGCATCAGTACTGCGGGCAAATAGTTGAGGTTTACACGTGCAAGGGTAGCCGGATCTTTTTCTGGCTCAAAACTCATTTCCAGGTAATCGGTACGGAAACGGTTTTCGAAATTATACCGCAGGTTTGCCAGATTGTCGAAAGGTACCCCACTGTATTTCAGGGCCAAACCGGTTAGGTAAAGTTTGTCCCGGTCAGTTTGAAGTACTTCCTTGTTGGTCATACTTCCAAAATAAACCGGTTTAGCCGTGACTTTGGGAGAGGGATGTACCAATTTGTACAAAAACTCCTGCAAGGTACTGTTTACCGGAATCCAGGTTAAACCCTCCGCTTCCAATACCCTGGAACGGTAGGCTGGGTCATTTACCCATTGAAAACTCAATATACTCACATCCTGGCGTACACCCAGCGCATATTGCAGCAACAGGGCCGGGTAAGTGTCGGTTTCCTGCTGGGTAAAGAGAATGGCATTTTGCTCTACCGACATCAGGGCGTTAAAATTCCAGTTGAGCAGGCCGTGAGAATATGCCCCGCTTGCATACCATTCCTTTCAAACGGCTGCAACATCTTCACGGTTTCCTGCCATCTCAGCTGCTTTGATGCGGTTTTCAAAGTCGCCGGCAGATCCCCATAACGTAGCGGGCAGCGCAAATAATCCAAAAATCAGTGGAACAAAAAGTGTTTTCATAGACTCCATTTTGTAGTGTAAAAATGTTGTTTCACCTGAATACACGCCACTTTTGCTACCGTTCAATTTTGGATCACTTTTTTTCAAAAAAAAAGCACGGCGTCCTGAGGGCGCCGTGCTTTTTTGATTTTTGGCACTACAAGTTATTTACCGATGTGCGCTTTATACGCATCAACCGTCATAAGCCCATCCAGATCTGCTGGATTCGCAATTTCTACTTTAACGATCCAGCCATCGCCGTAAGGATCGCTATTAACCAGGGAAGGATCGCCGGAATCGCTCACTTTCTCGTTGAATTCCAATACTTTAGCCGTAAGTGGCATAAAAAGATCAGAGGTGGTTTTTACAGCCTCTACGGTGCCAAAAATGCCATTAGCACTTACAGTTTGACCAACGGTTTCCACTTCTATGTAAACAAGTTCACCCAATTCGCTTTGGGCAAAGTCGGTGATACCGACGTAGGCTACGTTGCCGCTTTCAATGCGGATCCACTCATGATCCTCTGTGTATTTGCAGTTGGATGGAAAATTCATTTTGTTGAAATAATGTGTGGTGAAAAAGTATGGATGTTCATGCTTCAAAAGAAACCGGGCAAATGTACCATTTCAGCGAATTGGCTGGCAAAAAAATTAGGAGAAAAACTGCACATGGACGAAAGGACCGGTTTGGAGTGGAAATGACTAGCCAAAAAAGGTAAAAGAGCCCGTTCTTTGGGCGACCAACAGGAAAGTATTCAAGAATACCTTTCAGATCTGTTACCCTTTTGAGTTCAAGTTATGAAATATCAACCGTTAAGCCCCGAGATGTTCAAAACCAACCGCAAACGTTTTGCTGCGGAAATGAAACCCGGAACCGTTGCCATATTTAATTCCAACGACCAGTTTCCACGTGCCGGAGATCAATACCATAATTTTCGCCAGAATTCAGCACTGTTTTGGCTAACAGGTATAGACCAGGAAGAAACAATGCTGTTACTGTTTCCCGGTTGTCCGAGGGAGCAACACGAAGAGGTACTGATCATTCGGCGTACGAATGAGCACCTGGCCGTTTGGGAAGGCCATAAATATACCAAGGAGGAAGCCCGCGCAGCTTCCGGCATCGACAAAGTCTATTTTCTGGATGAAGCAGAAAAGGAAATCAACGAGCTGATCTTGCTTTCAGATGGCATCTACCTTAACCTGAATGAAAACGATCGTTTCCTTTCGCCGGTAGAATATCGGGATCTACGATACGCCCGTGACATTCAGGCTCGTTATCCTGCTCATACCCTTTACCGGGCGCAAGTTATCCTGAAACGCCTGATGACCGTAAAAACCCAATGGGAAATAGATGTTACCCAACAAGCCATTGATATTACAGAAAAAGCCTTCAAACGAGTACTGAAGTTTGTTAAGCCTGGCGTTTGGGAATATGAGGTGGAAGCCGAAATTATTCATGAATTTATCAGCAACCGTGCTACCGGTCATGGGTATACACCTATCATCGGATCTGGAAAAAATGCTTGCGTTCTTCACTACATCGAGAATAACCAGCAATGCCAGGATGGCGATGTATTGCTCATGGATTTTGGTTGTGAATATGCGAACTACAACGCCGATCTAACCCGTTCTATCCCGGTTAACGGACGCTTTACCAAGCGTCAGCGCGCCGTATATCAATCGGTATTAAATGTACTGAAAGGGGCCAGGGAGCTGCTCGTTCCAGGTACTAAATTCCAGGAATACCACAAAGAGGTAGGTAAAATGATGGAAAGTGAATTATTGGGCCTGGGTCTTATCTCCAAAGACGATATTGCCCGGCAAGACAAAGACTGGCCAGCCTATAAAAAATACTTTATGCACGGCACCAGTCACCATCTCGGACTGGACGTGCACGACCTGTTCTTCCGATATGATACTTTCCGTGCCGGAAATATCTTCACTTGCGAGCCCGGCATTTATATTCCGGAAGAAAATCTCGGCATCCGCATTGAAAACGATATCGTGATCACAGAAACCGGCAACATCGATATGTTCAAAAACATTCCGATGGAAGCCGATGAAATTGAAGACTGGATGAATTGAAGGCACAAAGTGAATACACAAAGGCGCTAAGGCACGAAGATGGTGTCTCAAAAGTCGCTGATTTATTTTTACCGCAGAGGTGCGGAGACGCAGAGGAGTAAAGTAGTGATGGTCAAGATCTCTGCGCCTCCGCGCCTCTGCG
>DLXL01000313.1:6769-14685 GCA_003448025.1 Saprospirales bacterium
AAAATCAATCATTTAAACCTCTGCGCCTCCGCGCCTCTGCGGTAAAAATTACTTTTGAGACACCCGCTTCGCTTTTGTCAGGCCGAAGGCCTGACTATCAACCCTTTGTGCCTTAGCGCCTTAGTGCCTTCGTGTCTAACACCCTTTGTGCCTTAATACCCTTGAAGGATACCCTTCTCCATAGGAGGAACGCCTCTTTTCATCCAACTGGGCTCTGGCGCCCCCTGGAGATAATGATCAAAGAATTGTTGCATACGACGGTGAAAATCAACCCGGTTTTGCAGTTTCACCGGCCAGTGTGGCTCATCATTGTAATTGAGCATCCAGGCTGGTTTGCCTAATCGTCTCAAGCCGGTAAACAGTTCGATGCCCTGGTACCAGGGAACTGCTCCGTCTTTGTCATTATGTAAAATCAACAAGGGGGTTTCCACTTTATCGAGCGAAAACAACGGAGAGTTTTCCAGGAACTGTTTGGGCTTCTCCCACAAAGTACCTCCAATGCGGCTTTGCTGGTGTTCATATTGGAACATACGTACCAATCCGGATTCCCAACGGATACCCCCATATGCAGAAGTCATGTTGGCTACCGGCGCCCCTGCCTCCGCACATGCAAACAAATTAGTGCGGGTAACCAGATAGGCTGCCTGATATCCTCCCCAGGAGTGGCCTTGTAAAGCAATGCGTTTGGGATCCACAAACCCCTTGCTGATCAATGCAGTTACTCCGCTCATAATCGCATTGTAAGCTGATTCGCCAGGATATCCGATTTGATACGGAATGTCCGGTGCAAAAACAAGGTATCCCCGACTGGCATAAAAAGTGAAATTGATCTGGGATCGATGAAAATCCGGACTGCGGTGACGCAGCAAGTCATCCGACATCTTTTCATAGAAATTCACGATCATCGGATATTGCCGTTTAGGGTCAAACCCTTCCGGTTTGACCAACATTCCATTGAGTTTCTCGCCGGTAAGTGAGGTCCACTCTACCATTTCAATACTTCCCCAATTGTATTCCAATTGTTGCGGATTGGCATTGGAAATTTGTTTTTCACCAACCGTTCCGGAGGTATAGATCAAATTTGGGAAAGTATTGTAGTTCTCCCTTGTATACATAAATACTTCCTCATACCTGGCCTTGATCATATTTCGCGTATAAGCGTACCCTGCAGCCCATTCTTTTTTCAGGAATGGAACAAACATGGGAGGCCGATTACTCAAACTCAGCCAAACATATCCTTCTGATTTGCTCACATCATTAACCTTGTGCAGCAACATGGATTTTTGCGGATTAATGCTATACTCCTCAGGATCAAGTCTGATATACCTGTAAGTCGTTTTGGAATTCCGGCCATCGGTGAGGCAAACAGGCTGGGCTTTGCCGGTAGGGTCAACCCTCCAAATGTCATATTTATCATATACCAGCATGGCTTCGTCATTATCAAGCCAACCAGCCATACCATGCTCTCCGGGAAGGTCTGGAACATCATTTTCCTCATTATAAAACGGGACTGTTCGGTTGTTCGTTAATCGGGCGATGGTGGCAGTTGCTGCATGCCACGCAAACCAAGCGGTATCCTGATCACTCCACCAGGCGATGAATTTACCGGAAGGTGATAACCTAGGATTGCAGCGCAGATTTTTGACTATAACTTTCCTTTCGCCGGTTTCCAGATTTACCGCATACAGGTCTTTATTGGGGGTTCCCACAGAAGTAATCTGATCGAGGTATGGTTCATCCGAAAATCCCAATGCAATGTTGAGGTTTCGTTTTTCCTGGAATCTCAATTCTGGCAAATCCGGTGCACCCGCCTGAACAAAACTGTTCTTTTTGATATGGTAAATCATCGGATAGGAACGCTTTTTTTCACTTTCCAACCGAATTTCCTCCTGGGTGTAAAGCCGTTTATCGTTCCAACTCCACACTTCTACCTCTACGATTTCTTCTTTGAGAAGCAAGGTGTCATTCAGAATAGGTGGCGGGGCAATCCCGAAATACAATTTGGAGCCGTCCTCAGAGAAGGTCATACGTGCGTGTTCGCTAATTCCCCATGAACCTGGAATCCTTTCAGACTTAGGTAAAAAGGCGCTTTGATCTGTAGCGATGTATTTGGCAGAGTCCTGTTTGGCTTCCCAATAGGCCAGTTTCCATGGACGTATGCGCGCCTTACTGGTATCTGTATCGGCAAGAAACGAGGCCTGGCGCCCGTAATCATCCAGCGCCAGTTGCTGAAACTTGCCCTTGCCACGGTGCAAAGATTTCAAACTAAGCGGCTGTAAATCAAGCAAATAAACTCCATTTTGGAGGGCATCTTTATTAGCTGAAAAAGTTAGGGTGTCGCCTTTGCCGGTAGCGGTAAATATCAGGCGTGGACCTTTTTTGGCAAAAACGAAGTCTTTCACATAAGCAAAAGTATCCTGCTTTCCGGTTTGGAAATCGCGTACGAGAAGTCGGTAGCCATTCTCTTTATCTTCTTTTTTGGGCTTTTTGCCGTTTTTGGCTTCTTTGGGAGGTTTAGGAGTTGCCGCCATTTTTGTGGAATCCGATACTGTTACTTTCGATGTATCCTTGGGGGCAGGAGCCGCTTTTTCCACTTTCTCGGTTTCAATCTGAAAAGCCAGCCAGCGACTCCACTTCTCCGGCATGACAAAAGATCTTAAACGGGCAATTTTTTCCAGTTTCTGATTTTTCAGGTCAAAAATGGCTAATGTATCCTTGGGCAGGTCTTCTTCCTTTACTTTTTTGCGACGCAATGCTTTTAGTGTATCCAATGCCGGTTTTATGCGAAAAACCAGCCATTTTGAATCGTCGGAGAATTGTGGTTCGCTACTGCGTGAGAACACTTGTGTGCTCCCGGTAGCCGCACTCCACACATGCACCTCTGAGTCGCCCTCCGATACAGGAGTTTGGGTCCAAACGGCAAACTGACCGTTGTTAGATAGTTTTTGTTGCTCGATCTTTCGCCAACGGTGTACGTCAGCATGGTCCATAGCTTTTTTCGTTTGGGCAAAAACCGGAAGCGTCGTTGCCAGCAGAGCGGCAAGGATAAAATGTTTCATGGTAAAAAAGTAAAGGGTGGAGAAAGCCATATCGGCCTGCAAGATCAAACAGGTTGACCAAAACCGGGGCTTTAATACCGGAAAAATTACCTGATTTTAGATGAAACGGATGCTTATCGCTTCATTTTCCATCGTTTATGGCTCCATAGCCAATGCCCTGGATTCTCCCGGATATCTGCTTCCAATCGATTCGCATAAGCTTTGGTAATTTCCATTTCCTGAGCCTCTGAAGGATCGATGCACAATTCTGAAAATTCTATTTCATAAAATCCCCTCCGTGCTGTTCGGATAACACGATAATACAATACAGGAAGTCCGAACTTTCGCCCCAAAACATCCATTCCTGGAAGTGAAGCCGTATCCTGTCCAAGGAAATTTACCCAGTGTGCACTTTTGCGGCTACTCGGAGATTGGTCAGCCAAAAGGATGAAAACAGCAGGATTTGACCCTTCTGACCGTTTTCTAATGCTTTTAAAAACATCTTCCATGGCAACCATCTCCATACCTGTGCGTGAGCGCGCCTTGTTTAGGTATGCATCCATTTTTTTGTTGGATAAAGGCTTGTAGGCTGTTACGGTATCACCATGAAAATAGGGTGGCATAGAAAGACCGGAATATTCCCAGTTGCACAAATGACTTCCTGCAAGGATCACACTTTGTCCCTGATCAAGGTATTGGTTCACCACATCAGGGTTCAGGCAAATGGCCCGACGGTCTATTTCAGCAATGGATGTACTAAAGGATTTAATAGTTTCCAGCGTTACATCTGTCAGGTTTCGGTATGCTTCCCGAATGAGATGCCTGATCTCCTGCTCAGATTTTTCCGGAAAGGAGCGCTGTAAATTCTCCCTGATTACCTTCTTCCGATACCCAATGATCCTGTACAGAAAAAAGGCCATCATATCTGACAGCACATAAAGAAAGCCAAAAGGCACCAACCTGAATATTTTCAGCAACAACATGGCTAATAAAGTGGGAGCAAAAAAACTTTGCCCCTGAGATCAATTTGATTCAGGGGCAAAGTTCTGTTTTTCAATGTGAAAAAAGGTTATGGTGTGTCAATCATTGTTTTGGCAACAAAACCCATAATCTACCAAGGCCGTTGATCTTACGAGCCTCCTGCAAACCTTTCTGACCAACTCCGCAATACAGATCCATACGTTTGGTGTCCAGAATGGCGCCTCCGCGGTCCTGTGCGAATAAAATTCGATAAGTATACCCTTTGAGTTTACCAGAAGCGTCCAGATCAGGCAATTCAGCCAGCAAAGTGGCGCCAAGTGGTATATACCGCAGGTCTACAGCAATGGAGTATCGGGCAGTAAGCGGGAAAGTTCCGCAACCAAGTACCTGATTATCTACTTCCACAAAAAACACATAAGATCCACCGGTGCCTTTGACAGATTGCCCAAAGCCAAAGTGTTTACGTTCGCCATCAGGGAATTCGATCAGGCAATTACCCTGTAATTGGGCATTCTTAAGTTCCTTTTTCGAACGCAGCCAGGCAAGTTCCAGGCCTTTTCCAGCCAATGCTCCCGCTTCTATAGCTGCGGGATTAGGGATACCTGAACCCGGGCTTTTCAGCATGGGCACGGAATATTCAGGTGTTTGAACCCGGCTGGCCTTGATCACAGGGGTATAGTAGCCGGTCATACGTACACGATCGTTTTTCAAATCTGTGTTAACCTGATAGTAGTCGAAAGTAGTAAGCAATACACTTGGATCCAGCAGATTTATGCCCTGAAGGAGTTCCAGCGTACGTTGCATCTCTGCCTTTTGAATGCCGGAAGCCCCACGTGCAGGTACATCTTTGCGTCGCAGATAGTTGGCCTGTTCCACCATGGCCTGAAGCATATCTGCCTCAAAGGTCAGGTAAGGCGTGGTATCCGGAATGGCATGGGTAAGCACCTTAGAAGACACTTTCCGTTCACCCATGGGTGCAGGCATTTCTGCTACCACAGCGGAGCTGCCGGCTGCAGGCATTTCCGGCACAGTTGCTATTGCTTTTTCCAGTTCATTTTTGGGCTTAATGCTCAAACCCCAGATTGCTGCAAGACAGCAAATCAGGACGACAAAATCGATAATCACGACACGTCGGGCTGAGAGCATAGGTTGGGGGGAGGGGGCGGTTGCGACCGGTAAGGTTAGCGCATTTACATTATTCGTTTCCACAAATGTAAAAGTTATGACGCAAGTGGAGGTAGTGAATGGGGGGAACAAAATCAACCCGCCTCCACAGGGGCATACCTGGGGTATGGAAAAAATTATGCCAAATTACAATTTATTAACAAATGTTCCCTCTGTTCGCCCCTCACTTTTTAGTCAGCCAATCCCTGAAAACCCGCTCTACTTCCGGTCCATCCCACTTGTTTTCAATATCAGGAATGGCCAAAATTTCTCTAAATAAGGCGTTCTGAGCATCATCTTCGTGCATGGCTACATGATAAGGCGTATTGCTAAAAGTTACCATGGAGTACACTGGCAAGAATTCCTTCGGGAATTTGGCATAGAGATCTGCTGTAATCTTTTTTCGCAATAAAAATTTCGGATCAGCAACCAGATCCCGCATTTCAATGAAGTTGCGCTGAGCCAGTTCTGCAATGGCATGGCCATCTGCCACCCGTTTTTGGGCAAAGGCCGGGATAGTTTTGGACCAATCGCCTCCCATCTCGTCGAGCATAGCATCCAGAATGGTACAATCCTCAAAGCCGGCATTCATACCCTGTCCGTAAAAAGGCACAATGGCATGCGCCGCGTCGCCGAGCAGCAGGATCCGGCCCTGCCACTGCCAGGGAGAACATTGCACCGTAACCAGCGAGGAAGTGGGATTGGCCCAAAAATCGTGCAGAAGCGTAGGCATGAGTGGCACCGCATCAGGGAAATACCTGCCAAAAAATGCGAGCACATCCGCATCATTTTTCAGATGCTCAAACGACACCTCTCCTTCAAACGGAAGGAATAAGGTGCAGGTAAAACTGCCATCGGCATTGGGTAATGCGATGAGCATGTGGTTGCCACGGGGCCAGATATGCAGTGCATCAGGATCCATCCGATGACTTCCATTTTCATTGGGAGGAATGGTAAGCTCTTTATAACCATGTTCCAGATAAAACTGACGGTAGTTAAAGCGATCAGTGCGCTGCAAGGCATACCGAACGGCACTGAATGCGCCGTCCGTTCCAAAAATCAAGGGTGCATCCAGGGTTTTAATTTCCCCGGTTTTCATATCCTCAAAGGTGATCACCGGATTGTTCAGATCTACCTCCACACAACGGTGCTCAAATAAAAACTCAACATTCGGGAATTCGCCGGCGATATGCAGCAGCTCAAGATTTAATCCACCACGGGAAACAGAATAAATGGCTTCCCCAGCCCTTCCATAGGGCTGAAAAACGACGTCGCCACCCAGGTTATGGATCATACGGCCTGGCATGGGAATAGCCACTTTTTCCAATTTTTCCCGAATACCCGCCTGATCCACCGCTTTCCAGCCGCGCTCACTCATGGCGAGGTTTATACTCTTTCCGCCGTAATAGCCGGCAGCACGCATATCGGCGCGACGTTCAAAAACTTTTACCTGGTACCCGCGACGGGCAAGAAATACGGCCCATAACGAGCCTACTAGGCCTGCGCCTACGATGATGGCAGTTTCGTTTTTCATGG
The DNA here is from genome assembly GCA_003448025.1 of Saprospirales bacterium. GTDB lineage: Bacteria > Bacteroidota > Bacteroidia > Chitinophagales > Saprospiraceae > M3007. The sequence goes on from DLXL01000313.1 coordinate 13,489, forward strand.
TGCGAAGTTATCAGCCTCCCTGCTAAAATCAACGGGATTCCAGGTGGCTGCCGCTAATTGATTATGTGTCTAAAAAAGAGAGGTCTACCCAATAGCGTTTAGGGTTGTCGGGATCAATTAATACCCTCACCGGGCTGCCCACAGGAAGGGAATCGGAGGGATCAGTGGAGAGTGTATCACTTTCAAAGTTGTACAACTGCTGGGTGTATGGATCCAGCCATTCACATTTCAAAGTGTAGTAAGACCTGCCTTTATTGGAGCCGCGTTTTACTTCGGTCTGCTTAGCCTGAATCTCTTTCCCGAATTGTTGCAGCCAGTTGTACAACCGCCGCTTTTTCTCCAGCCTATAAATCCCGCCAAACCCCACTCCTCCATGGGGAAAAAAGAAAATGAGGGGGAAAAGATTGAACCAGCCCTCACCTTCCAGCGCTATTTTATCCGGATTCTCGGGAAGGTAATAGAGGGTTATCTCATCTCCGATCTCGGGCGGATTAGTACTGGTATAAGAAGTAGATTCGTAAAGTCGTTTTCTGCCGTTCTCATCCATGTACGACACCACCGGGGCTACCGAACTTTTGGAATACTGCAGATCCACTACAGTGCCCATGGTTTCTATGCCGTTGTGTGTAACATTCCATCTGCTGTAAACAAGGCTGGCTGAAACAATACCGCATAGCAGTCCGGCAGCAGCAAAAACGCCGAAGAAAATGTACATACAGCCCTTGGGTCTCATATCTATGATTTTCAGTAAATGTCTGTTTCCGCAGCTAACGTAAACCAATTATGTCATTTAAACAGCATCTTTGCCTATTAATTCCAATCTTTATGGTATTCCTGTTTACGCTATCTTTTCTTGCCCCCATTTTAGCTGCCTTGTTTGGCCTCTCCATCGCCGGAACCATGCTCTGGCGCAGGAAGAAAAACGCCGAAATTCGTACCAAATCCATGGAACAAGTGGCCAATGAACTTGGGTTGACTTTTTCTCCAACGGATTCTTTTGGGCTTATCCCTCAATTGCAGGGGTTTGCTTTGTTTGATCGTGAGCGCGGCCGGTGGTTCAACCACGGTAAAATCACCAACGTGATGCGCGGCTGGGAAGGTGAAACACAAGTGTACCTGTTTGATTACTCTTACACGGTTAGCACCGGAAAAACCAGAAAAACGGTTACACAAACGGTCTTTTTTGCCAATGATAAA
>DLXL01000429.1:0-513 GCA_003448025.1 Saprospirales bacterium
GTAAAATGTGTAGATACCGCAGCGAGATACGGGATGACTCATGTTTTCCTCTTGAGAAATACCCGTTTACCGTTGGATCACCAACTTGCGGGTATTTGCCAGTTCTCCGTTGCGCACCTGAACGAAGTAAACGCCATTAGGCAGAGTGCTTAACTGGAAAGTAAACTGGCTGTCTCCCTTAACCAGTGTTTTTTGCTGAGATAGCGCTATTTTACCGGAAGGATCAATGATGGATACGCTTACGTTTCCTTCATTTTCCATTGGAACTTCTACTATTACCTGGTCGCTGGCAGGGTTTGGATAGAGTCCGAAACCAAGGTTTTCAAAAACAACTTCTACCGGAATTTCTTCACCAACCTGAACTTCAGATCCATCTGTACGCCATGCGGTACCACTTCTGCTGGCCTTGAAGGTGTAGCATTGGGTATTACTCCATGCTCCGTTGTAGCCATATACGTAGGCCTTGTAATTAGCGGAAACCGAAGCATTGTTCAGAACAATCAATTCATTTTG
>DLXL01000429.1:702-1012 GCA_003448025.1 Saprospirales bacterium
GTTGTTCCGCGGTAGAGTTTCAGGTCGTAGTCAAATGGAAGGGTAGTCAACTCAACTTTAATGTGTTTTTGACTGGAGGTATTGCCAAACCTGTAGTAGTCTTTATCTGTAGCAGTGGCAATTTGAGCCGTAAACGCGGTATTAATCGGAACGTCTTTAGCGGTACCGTTGGTGTTATTTGGCTCGTACTTATCAGTACAGTTGGATGCTGTGGTAAACTGAGCAGTTGAGGAATAGCTGCTTTCTGTGCCATTACAAACCGCTTTTACACGGTAATCATACAGCGTTCCGGCCGTCAAACCATTCAAAT
>DLXL01000429.1:1143-4395 GCA_003448025.1 Saprospirales bacterium
TCCGGCCGTCAAACCATTCAAAACGTGTGAGGTGCCATTAAGGTTAGCCACAACCGTCCAGTTTGGATCCACATTCTTTTTCCATTCCAGCGTATAAGTAGTAGCGCCGGATACGGCTGCCCAGTTACAGGTAGCGCTGGTTTGGGTGATATTGGTTGCATTCAGCCCTGTTGGTGCATTGCAACCGCTACTCCCTGGTTCACATCCGGGAGAACTTGCCAATGCTACACGGGCACCACCGGCAGAGAAAAGCGACTGCATGCGGTTTTTTTGGCCGGTTGTAAAGATGTTCATGCAAGCATCGTCTGTGTAGTCCATGTAGTTCATGAACATATCACCATTGGGGCCATTGCTGCAGCTAACCTGCGGAAATGATGGGCAGCCATAATGCTCATCCGCCTGGTTGGGCGTATCTGAAACCTGGTCAGAACCGGAGCAGGAGGAACCATCATCTCCCCAAATATGATAGCAGTTTAGCCAGTGGCCTACTTCGTGTGTTGCAGTACGGCCCTTGTCAAATGGAGGAGAAGAGTTGATAGTGCCGAAATAAAGATAGTCGCACACTACACCATCTGTATTTGCCGGTCCGCCCGGAAATTGTGCATAACCCAACAAGCCGTTGGAAAGATTGCATACCCAAATGTTCAGATACTTATCACGGTCCCAGATATCCAGGCCACCGGAGTTGTAGAACTTAACATTATCGTTGGTGCTGAAGCCGTTAACGGTTGTCTGACGACGCTGGATGCCGTTTGTCGCATTACCACTGGGATCCTGTTCTGCCATGCAAAAATTGATTTCACAATCGGCAGCTACGCCCAAAAATTCAGATGGCGTATTTCCTGCATCTGCATTGGTTCTACGGAAGTCAGCATTTAACACATCGATTTGTGATTGAATTTCTGCATCAGAGATATTCTGTGCACTATTGTACCAAACCACGTGTACAACTACAGGAATGGTAATTACTGCACGATCATGCGAGATCTGTGCAAATTTTCGAGTGTGTTCTTCAATGCGCTCAATTTCCTGGCGCAAAGCGGGATTATTTAAGAGCTGTTGTTGCAACACTTCCTCTGCGGCACATGTGCGCTGTGCAGAGACATTCCATGCACAAAGCAATAAAACAGTTAAGGACAGTAAGAACTTTTGGAACATGAATGAAAAGGTTTAAAAGTAAACAGTTTGAATTTGACCTGGCTATCAGTTGAATAATTTGGCGTTCCGTTTTATCGACTGTTCCTCAAGGCAGGAAGTCGTGGTTTACGAGTTTTTGTAAGGGCAAATATATTCTCTGGAACCCCATTCACGGCACGTTATTTTTCATTTTTCGGGATTGCCCTTGAATAAAAAAACCTGTAAACGACGGTTTTTGAAATTTTGTATGGCAAAGCCCAAATAAATAATCGACAAATAGCATATTTTGTCCTGTTTTAGCATTTCGGCAAAATCTCCTTTGTTGAACAAAAAGCCAAAATCTCCCGTTCTTCGCCACTGGTTTTTCATCAATGTAATAAAATGCAACGTACTCTTTCCCTTTTATCATGCCTGATGCTTATTGGAAGCATATACGGTCAAAGCACTTTGTTTGTACCAAGAAATTACCTCAAACCATATGAACTCGGCACCCGAAGCTGGGATGGCAAGCCAGGTCCAAATTATTGGCAAAACCGGGCTTCCTATATGATTAAGGCAAGCCTGGAGCCCAAAACCCGGCGTTTATCCGGCGAAGAAACCATTACATATACGAATAACAGTCCGGATACTCTCAAAACGATTCGAATCAAGCTACAGCACGACCGCTACAGAAAAGGAGCTCAACGGGCTTTCGACGTGGCGCCTTCCGATATTAGCGATGAGGGTACCCGCATCGAGTATATTTCGGTAAACGGAGCCGCAATAGATACCAAAAGCCCCAGTCGCTCCGGCACTTTTATGGATATCTCCATCAAAAACTCGCCCCTTGCGCCTAAGTCGAACGCCACCCTGAATATAAAGTGGTCTTATACATTACCTGCTGCACCAGGATCTGCCCGGGAGTGCACCTGCGACAGTACGACCTTTTTCGTTCCCTATTGGTACCCTCAGATTGCCGTGTATGACGATCTGAACGGATGGGCTAGTTTTCCCTATACCGGCCAGCAGGAGTTTTACCATGATTTTGCTGATTATGATGTAAAAATCACCATGCCTGCCGGCTTTCAGGTTTGGGCTACCGGCGAATGGCAAAACGCCAAAGAAATCCTGTCGCCAACCTATTTATCCCGATGGGAAAAAGCACAGACGGCCAAAGACGTCATTTCTGTATTCTCTGAAACAGAACTCAAAAAGGGCGGCATTTACCAACACAACAATGCTCATACATTTCACTTTAAAGCAACGGATGTGCCGGATTTTGCTTTTGCTACCAGCGATCACTTCAACTGGGATGCCACCTCTGTTGTAGTAGACGACCAAACTGGCCGCCGCACTTTTGTAAGCGCCGCTTATAATACTGCCTCTACTGACTATCCGCAGGTAGCCAGGATCGCCGCTGACGGGATCAGACTCATGAGTACCTGGCTGCCGGGATACCCCTTCCCTTACCCTTCCATGACCGTATTCAACGGAGATGACGGCATGGAATACCCGATGATGTGCAACGACGTAAGTACTGCCCCGCGATCCCCCATGGGGCTGACACTGCATGAAATCAGCCATACCTATTTCCCTTTTATGATGGGCATCAATGAACAGGATCATGCCTGGATGGACGAGGGCTGGGCGGCCTTTTTTGATTACCTGCTCAGCGATTCTCTTTCCAACCATACGGAAGGTGGCGTTCGGGATTATTCCTCCATTGCTGGTACCGAAAATGATGTACCTCCAATGGTAAAATCCAGAAATCTTACGGCAGCCTACCGAAACGCTTCCTATCAACGACCCTCTCAGGCTTATTTCACTTTGCTGGACTTGTTGGGATATGAAAAATTTCATGACTGCATGACAACGTACATGAACCGATGGAAAGGCAATAACCCTGCACCTTTTGATTTTTTTCAAACCTGGAATGACGCATCCGGTCAGAATCTCGACTGGTTGTGGAAACCATGGTTTTTTGACTGGGGTTATCCGGATCTGGGTATCGAAGGCGTGGTGCGCAATGATTCCAGGAACAATCAAACGGTTTTGATTACACGCCATGGAAACATTCCGGTGCCTTTGCATGTAGAGGTTGTTTAATCAGATGGCAGCAAACAAACCTTCCATGAA
>DLXL01000173.1:0-228 GCA_003448025.1 Saprospirales bacterium
TCTTTTACTACTTTTTTGACTTTCCTTGTTTGTTTCTTTTATCTTCTTTTTTGTTTTTTTTTTTTTTTCTTGTTTCTTTATTTCTTTTCTTTTGTGGCCAGTTTGGTCATTTGGGGGCATTTAGGGTTTGATACCATTTACCTAAATGCGTTTTCAGATTTTGGCGGGCTCTGAACATCAACGATTCCACAGAAGGCAGGCTGAGTTGCATAACCTCTGCTATTTACC
>DLXL01000173.1:362-5358 GCA_003448025.1 Saprospirales bacterium
GAGTTGCATAACCTCTGCTATTTCCCCATAAGACAAGTCTTCCAGTTTGTGCAGTACAAAAGCAGTTTTTTGTTGTTCCGGCAGCTTTTCGATGGCCAGGAACAGGATTTGGGCCTGCTCCTGGCGCTCCAATAAAACACCCGGATGCTGAAAATGCGGCTTGTCGACGGCCAGTCCTGCTCCTTCCCCGGAAAAAATACTCTGCAAAAACCCGAATCGTTTCTGTCGTTTTCTGGCCTTCAGCACATCCATACACTTACTCACAGCAATCCGGTACAACCAGGTGGAGATTTTGGCCTCACCGCGGAACTGCCATACCGACTGGAACGCATAGGCAAATACCTCCTGGGCCATATCCTCCGCATCGCTGTGGTGCTGCAGCAAGCCAAGCGAAGTATTGAACACCATATCCCCATATTGCTCCACCAGTTGTCTGCAGGCTGCGGGATGGTTGTTCTGTAGTTGAAGGATCAGTTCGGAGTCGGACAAGAGAGCGTTTGGACTTTAAGAATTTGCAGAGGCGACCCTTGTGGCCACCCATTGGTGTTTTATTTAAAAGAACGGATTGGAGAATTTTGGGTCGGTGGCGATACCGGTATCTGTCAGGGTTTTTAAGAATGCTACCAGGGCTGCCTTTTCTGATGCGTTGAGGTTTAGGTTCCGGGGAGTACCGTTAGGGTTTCTGAGTTCAATGGACAAATTGGGATGATTCTTAACTCCTGTGCTATAGTGCTCCACCACTTCTTCCAGCGTAGCAAAACGCCCATCGTGCATGTAGGGCGCACTTAATTCAATACCCCTCAGGGAAGGGGTTTTAAATTGGCCGTTTTGAGCGGCATTGCCGGTTACCGCGCCAACGCCATTATCCGTAAAGACCAGATCCAGGCCATTATTCCGCGCTCCAGGCGCTGTAAAGGTTTCGGTGCCATGACAACGGGCACATGCGGCAACACCAAAAAACAACTGCTTACCCTGATTTTCCTGCACCGTAAAGTTAGCAAAGTTTACCTGACCAGGATTTTGATTGGGAGGAAAGGCTGATCTTCCGGCATCGTATTTAGTTTGGTATGACACTATGGAGCGGACAAACTGTGCCAGGGCGCGTACAATGCGTGCTGAATCAATCTGTTCCGATCCAAATGCATCCTTAAACAAAGGCTTGTAGTGGTCAATCCCCTGAAGTTTAGATACCAGCTCCGGCATTGTCATACCCATTTCAACTGGGTGTGTAATGGGACCCGAAGCCTGTATTTCGGCCGATGCAGCACGCTCATCCCAGAAAAATCGTCCATTAGGGTAATATCCGGCGTTGATAAGCGACATAGAGTTACGGCCAGTCAACCCACCGGCAAACCCGGTACTGAACTGGGCCGGATCCGTAAATGAAAAGGCCTGCTGGTGACAAGAAGCGCAGGATTTTGTACTTTTTTTGCTCAGATTCGTATCGTAAAACAAAACCCTGCCCAATGTAGCACCATAGTTCGTTACCGGATTATCAGCAGGTGCATTCCGTTGAGCCAGGATCGGCGGTGCTGTCAGGTAGACAGGCAGGGAAGGGTTGGCGTAGTTGAACGGGCTTGTCGGGAGGTTGGGTAATCCCTTAGCAGAAATTCCGGAGTCAATGAGTTCCACATCAGCGGATTCCCTGGAACAGGATTGAATTACCATTCCGGAGCAAAAGAGGGCGATGCATAGCAGCAAATAGTTTTTCATAAAGATCCATTTTAGAGCTTAGGCGATCTTTTATTGGAAAACTTGCGGCGCAGGTGCGTTTTTTTTCCGTTTTTTTTCCCGGAAATAGCAATCGTCCCGCCACCGGCATTCCGGTGCAGGACGATTGTGTTTTTGGACTGAAAAAAGTGCTGATTGGTGTTAGCGCAACACGATTTTACCCGTTGCGGTTTTTGTGTTATCAGAAAGGATTTGGAAGGAATAGATCCCGGAAGGCAGTTGCTTCCGATCGAAACGGAACTGATTGCCGCTAAATTGCTGGATAGCTACGGGCTGACCCAGGCTGTTGGACAATACAAATGTGCCGTTGTTTGCCCAATGCTTGAGTTCAAAAATCACGCCTTCCACAGCAGGGTTAGGATATGCTTTAACTTGTGTTTCGTAGGCTGGATCATCAATACTTACCGTTACAAATTCCCGGCCGACGGTATGCCAGCTGGTATTGGTAATGATCGGATCATTGTAATCGAAGTAGATCGCAGCCGTGTTTTCCAGCAAGGTGCCATCAGCCAAATCAGGCTTTTGGGATACGCGGAATTTCACGAAACCATTTGAGGCAACCTGATTAACGTTGGAATCAGGCAGGTAGATATCATCAAACGTAAAGCGCAAAATATTGCCTTCCAGCAGGGCAAATTCCATGTTATGACTGGCTACACCCGGACGAATAGTACCTGGATCGAGGTATTGAGAAAGGGTATCCAGAATAACCACTTTGAAGGCGGTATCCGTACCGGTGTTCTGGAAACGAATCAAATATTCAATATCGGTATTAGGCTTGATGAAGTGTTGGGTTCCGTAACCTGCCGGGAACGCCTGTTTGTCGTTGGGGTCATAGGATCCTATGTTCTCCCTACACTCCAGGGCCTGGAACGGGTTGGCATCATTCAGCGGGAACATGTTCACCAGGCCGGTTTGGTTGATACCGCCACAACCTTCCAGCGCTACTGCCTGACGGCCACCCCATGGGTGCAATGGCTCCTGCTCGGCCTCCAGACGCCAGGTGCTGCCGTTGGCGTCCTGCTTGAAGGTATAGGTTTCGCCCTGATTCAGCTGGAAAGTACCTTCCTGACGCATCACTACATCTTCTACCACCACAAATTCAAGGGTTTCTGACATAGAAGCATCGCCAACATTGGTAATGGAGAACTTTACAGAGTCGCCCTCACAAATGGCATCCACTTTTACCTCAGCTCCGCTCCAACTGGAGTTACCACGGCAGTCGTCGTAAGGATACACAAATGCTTCTGTGCAGTGAGATGCACCCAGGCCGACATCACAGGAAATGGCAAAAGTTACATAGAAGGTAGTGCACTGGCCAGGCGTCAGATCTCCCAACGGGAACGAATAGGTATTGCCACTCACCAGCGTTCCGGGAATAGAGCTGTTATCGAAGGTAAAGTAATCATCGAGCACTACTTCTACCCAGGCGTCTTCCACCGTTTCGCCGCTCAGGTTACAGGCCTTAACAGTATAGAAGTTTTCGGGTGCACACCTGCGCAGGCGATTGGTGGTCAGATCCACCGAAAGGAGACCGCAGCGTTGCTCCAGGTGAACCGGAATATCCTGGGTAGCCGTTTGCCCTACTGGCACATTAACGGTGTATTCAGATTGGCAATTAAGTCCAAAATTGGAAGACGTTACAAGGGTAATGACTACTGAGGTGTCAAATCCACTAAAAGAGAATGTGTACGAACCATTGGAATTTGTTTGTGTTTCCAAAACATTACCGGTAGCCTGGCCTGTGGCCCGCACCGTCCAGCTTTCCAGAAAGACCTCGCCATTGTCGTGGGCACAGTTTGCCGAAGTATCCGAAAATACTTGTCCTTGAACTGTAACAATAAATGTATCAATAATTTTGATGATCTGGGTATAGCGATAGGCATTGGCGTTTGCTTCCCAGAAACTGGAATAATCCGTTGGTGATGGGTCTGATGCATTCACCTTTACCACTGATGATGCCCAGGGCGCCTGAGTACCGGGAGCGGATACAATGGGCCCCGGCATATTCTCCAGATGGTTGATGATTGCATTCGGAGTTGGGTTGGGAATGGTTATCACTCCTTCAAGCGGATCGTAGGTACACCAGTTGATGATGGTCCAGGTACGTTCAATTTTATAATCGCAGTCTGGTTGATTAATAAAAATCTCATCTGAATAAGATATACCTATCAGTTCACATTCCATATTTTGAAAAGATGGTTCACCATAGGCCCCAATTGGAGATTCAACACCCGTGATTACGTCATCAGGGAATCGCAGATTGTAGTTCTGATTATTGTTTATATAGATCTTTTGTACCGCTGAAACTACGCCAAGCGTGCTTGAATTGCCTGCACAGTCGTAAGCCACAAAGGTTCGTGTAATCGTACCTTTAGAGCATAGGGTGTCGAACTGGCTGTAATCAACCGTGGTAATAACTGTGTCAATACAGCAATTGTCGGTCACGGTTGGATTTCCAAAAACCTCCAGGGTAGGATCAAACTGCTCACAGGTAACTGTTACGTCGGCAGGAGCCTGAAGCACAGGCTTAAGCTTATCTTCAAAGGTCACTGTGATCAGGCACTCGTTGGCGTTACCCACACAGTCTTTAACACGTAAGGAAACCACCACCGTGCTTCCGATATCAGCGCAGCAAAAGACAACAGTTGGTGCATAGTCGTCAGGCAGTCCATCGGTATCGCAGGGGCCATCCTGCACACGCTTGACATCGAAGCTGACCTGGCAGCATTCGTCGTAAGATCCATCATCGAAAGTAGCTGCAAAGACTTCAGCTAAGCCTGTTGCTCCGATAGCAACCTGTGTGAATTCATCACACACTGCAATGGGTGGTGTTACATCCGGATTACATTGGGAAAAAAGTTTCGGGGCAAAAAAGAGCAGGACGGCTAAAACAACAGCCGTGCGCAATGCCCGAAAAGTGGATAAATGAGTCATAGGATTAGATTTTTTTTCTCAAAAGAAGGTGACAAGTTGGTTGACCAGCGGGGGTTAAGAGGGCGCCCTCTGTCAAAAAGGTCAAATGCTATTTTTGACAGTACAAAAGTGCGGACGATCCAATAGCCCACCAACATCAAAAAATAGCATTTATAGAAAATATTACGCGCATTTTTGTTATAAATACCTGTTATTCAATTAATTAAAAATAATTTATTGAACAAAACATGCATTTTTTTTAAAAAAATACCGTAAAAAGCTTTTCCAACAGGTGTGTTACCGGAATCTTTGTATCAAATCTCGCCCAAGGTCTATGGAAAACAGCACA
>DLXL01000565.1 GCA_003448025.1 Saprospirales bacterium
CTCTCATCGCCTCCCCACCTCTGCGGTAAAAAAATCCTCTCTGCCCCCCCTCACTACTACCCCATCAATTCACTACTTCCACCCACTTACCCGGCTGTACGGCTCTGATCCGGTTGTCATACATCGCCTCACAGGCTACAGCTGGCAAATAGTATTTTCCGGCATAAGCAGCATTCAACTGTATGCGATAAGTACGCGATTGTTTGGCGTTCTTATCATTACTCCAGTTGAATGGCAGATCGAAGTAGGTAAATACCCTGTCATCGCGTACATCCTGATAATCCATTGGGTCGGAAGTAGCGCCACCTACCAGATTCATCCGGGTGTTTAGAATCTCCCATCCGGAAGGGAAGATCTGTGAAAGCGCCAATTCATTAAAATCAAAGCGCATGGTACCGGTCCTTGTAACGGTAATTTCTGCCAGGAAATCAGTGCCTTGTTTGAGTTTGCCCGGATCTATGGCTGATCCTTTTAGGTCGGTGTACCGAACGCCCAGCGAAATGTTGCTGCTTTCCGATGGCACATCGGCAGTAGCTGGCCGTCCGCGCATCACAATGCGGCTATAAAGTTTCTGTTTGCTCAGGTTTTTCACCGAAACACCTCCTGTAACTTCGTCACCCAGCGGATAGAGATAGTAAGCAGTAGTGCTGTTTACCGGAATTTCCCTTCCTCCGGCTTTGATGACAAAATCCGCCTTTTCTCCAAAGGTGGCCTTTTTTGCATATTTGCATAGAGCCCTCAGGCAGGTTGCCACTTCCTGGGTAGAGTACCAACGGGCGGCATCGCCTACCTGCGAGGCCACTTGCAAGGCCACATCCATGCCACGCTTATTGTCGCCTATGGCTGTAAGGGTTTCCAGTTTTAACGCCAGATCGCGCAGATCAGAACCATAGGTGTAGCCCCACCAGGTATACCCGAATTTTTTGGTATTTGCATCGTTCAACAGATCCCGGGCTGCTTCATTTTTACCGGCAGTTGCGTAAGCGGCAGCAAGCAGAGAAGCTGAGTTTTCATACCTTGTTTTTTGCTCGCGCATGCGGTTCATGCCGGCCAGATCTGGTTTTCCTGCCAAAGCCAATGCATATAAACGATAAGCCTGCGACAATTCATTGTCGTGATGCCACCAGTTTTGCGGGTCATTATCTTTACCAGGTTCCCAGCTTCTGGAAACTTTTTGCTGATATTCAATCCAGCGATCCAACATTTGTTGCGGAACCGAGAAGCCTCTTGATCTGGCTTCCATCAAAAAATGACCTGCGTAGGTGCCAGCCCAGTCAGCAACCTCATTTCCGCCGGCCCAATAGGAGAACCCTCCGGAAGCCAGCTGGAAATTTTGCAATTTGGCAATGGCAGCCGTCACGTTCTTTTGAATATCCTGCTGTTGCTTCGTACTTAGTGGCGCGATGAGATCCACATACAGCTGTGGAAATGCTGCCGAGGTGGTTTGTTCGATGCATCCGTGAGGATATTTGATGAGGTATTCCAGTTGTTTGGAGAGGTTAATAGGTGGAATACTGCTGATTTCCAGTACAGCTGCGTCCAGATCACTGAAATCAGTTACTTTGGAAGACTGAGTCCAGGTTTGACCGGGTTCTACACTGCCATCGATTACTCTGGTAATGAGCGGGTTAGGATTACGTACCTCGATTTCTATATTGGCATTGGCAAATTCCCCTCCTCCGGTAGCGGAAATTTTGAATTTAGCTACCCCCGTCTTGTTGCCTACTTTCAAATCAAAGTAGGCCATTTTTTGGCCCGGCTCGCTAAAGGCCAGGTTGGTAGAGTTGGAGGCAACACTAACCAGTCCAGAGGATTCATCCACATCCACGGTGGCACTGTTGATGGATTTTTCCATGGCGAAAACTTCCACCGGCAGACGCAAGGTTTCACCCGGGCCTAATACACGCGGAAGGGTGGGCATGATCATCAGGGGTTTGCGAACAGGACATGTCTTCTCCGCGTTACCATAAGCGCCTTCCCCGGCTGCACCTGGAGCCGACATAACAGCCATGACGCGTACGGAGCCCACATAGTTTTCGATTTTCAACCGGTGTTTGGCAGTCTGACCTTTTTCCAGTTTGAACGGTCCCAGGTGGATTACACAAGGTTTGAATCGATTCACCTGATTGGCGTTTTTGGCCTTTTGATTGATACCATCACCACCAATTGCCAGGATTCTGGATAACTCGGCGCCATAAGCACCCAGTACATAATCATAGATATCCCAGGTTTTTACACCATGGGCTTCCCGGGCGTAGAAAGCATCCCAGGGATTAGGGGTTTTGAATCTGGTAAGGTCGAGCAGGCCTTCATCTACGATATCAAGCGTGTATACGCAGGCTTTCCCCCCTTTTTCTTTCAGCGAAATATTGAAAAATTCATCCGGGCGCAATTGGTCCGGCATGTCTATCTGGGCTTCCAGGCGGGTAGCCACATTCTCAATATTAACCGGCACTACCCCATACATCCGGATGGGCAGGTCGTTTTTCGTTTGGGCATGAGGCTGCATCAGGCTTACGTGTGCATACACGGTAGGCGCCATGTTCTTTTCCGCTTTGAACCGGAGAAAGTTGTCGCCAGCCACTGCATCAAACCAAAGGTGTTTGGCCACGCGGGTACCGGTTTCCAGCGTAAGCAGGATGCGACCATTTTCGCTGGCTGGCACCTTGAGCACTACCTCTTCCTCTACATTATATTTCTCTTTTTCTACGGTAAAGGGCAACATGGCGGCCGCATTGCGGCTTTGAATATCATTCAACTCTTCTGGCTGTCCGGACCAGAAGAAATCGCCGGCAGTATGCCCTTCTTCAGTATCTGCAACGCGAACCAGGTAACGTCCCCAACCGGATGGTTTCACGGTCCAGCTTGCCTGACCTCTTGCATCTGTTGTCAATTCTGCATGATCAACAGCATCATTTAGCTCACTGCTATTGTATTGTCCTATGCCGGACCGGGCATCATCATCCCACCACCAACGCCAGTCTACCCGGTACAGTGCAACGGTGATTTTATGATTGGCTACCGGTTTGCCCAGGTTATTCAATACTGCGAAGTTGACCTTGCTGCTACCGCTTCGATCAAGTGTTTTACTGCCCCATTTATCGGTTGGGATGTACACGCCAACAAAACGTTCATAGGGCAAAACATCCAGGGCAAAATTGTCTGTACTGAAATCGCCGCCGGCTTCAAATGCCCGAACCTTGAAATTGGCAATGAGCTTGCCGGGTGCGGCGCTCACTTCACCAATTTTCAGGGGCACTTTTGCCTGTCCGTTCTGATCGAGATTGGCATCGAAAAGTACCTCAGGATCAGAGTAGAAATATCTGGATGGATCATCAAAGGTGTAACCATTGTATCCCTTGAATTCTGTTTTAACGGCCCGAACCTGCATTTCAACCGTTGATTTTAGGTTCTGAGCCACTGCTCCATGCAACCAGTTAACTTTCAGGTTGCCGGTCAGACCTTCACCTTCGCCGCCTACACTGAAGTCGTTTGCCGTCAGGAATGCTCTTGGTCCGAAGTTCAGGTCAAGTTTCAGGCGGTTGGGTTTTACGGTTTCAATTTTTACCTGTTTGGTGAATTCGGCGCCGCCAACCATCACTTTGGCCGTCCAGTTACCTGTTTTAGCCTCCGATCTGGTAGCGCAATAGAATGGATAAACACCATTCACGCCACTGGTGGATACAGTACGGTATTGCATTGATCCTCCGGGATCCCGCAGTTCGAAAACCACGGGGTGGCCTTGTGGTAAACGTCCGGTTTTATCTTCCAATACGAAATTCAAATAAAGGGAGTCTCCCGGGCGCCAAACGCCGCGTTCCCCATAAATATACCCTTTCAGGCCTTTTTGGGATTCCATACCGGCCACATCAAATCGGCTTAAAGACAAAGCGTTACCATCGGCCATGCGAAGGTATCCTCTTCGGTTATTGCCGGTAGCCATTGCGAGGAAAGGAGATTCCCGCAAACCTTCTACCATCACGGTTCCATCGCCCTGGGTGCGAACTTTGGTTATGGGTTGAAGCTGAAAACTGAGCAATTCTATGTCAATGCCACTTACCGGCTGAGCGGTATGCAAATCTGTAACTGCCAGGAAAAGAGAGCCATCACGACCCTTTTTAGCCGTTAAGCCGAGATCACTGACAAATACATTACGCATCGTGAAATGTTCCCGGTTGTAGTATTCTCGGGAGCATGGATTTTCCCGGTTATCCCAACTGTAGTCCTCCTCCTCATTCCACCAATATTCACTATCACTTTCATCCCAGTAGATGCCCCGGTAACCGCCTAAAATGGAACGCACCACTCCGTCTTCCACTTCATTTTCTGTTTCCTGAGAGAAAATGTTGTTACAACTTGTGTAATCCATTTTGAAGGCAATCCTTACCTGATAAATGGCGCCCGGATCTTTTTGGATCATCTCTTTCAGGTCAAGGGCATATCGTTGCCAAACTTTTGAGGAGGCATCCGGGTTGATGGCTGCCAGATCAAATTTTTTCTGAAGTACAATTTTACCTACGCGTTCCAGCTCCTGTTCTCCTTCAATTTCGTTTACCTGAAGAAATTGAAGGATATTGGAATTGAATATTTTGAATACCTCAACATCCACGGCGGTTAGACCTACTGCTTCAAACGGGAATATGACGCTACCATTGTTTTGTTGTGGTATGATAGCGCCCCGGCCTACCAGGCGTACGCCTGGTTTGAGATCTTCAAAGTTCAGCGTCCATTCTCCGGCTCCTTTCAGGTATTGGCCGGCAGTATTGCGGATGCTCCCGTCTATCTGCACTTTTTTTGCACCGGTAATACGTGCATCCGGATAAACGCGTACGAAGTTGCCGTCTGATACAAAGCGAAGTTTACCGCCAAAATTGTCTATCCGAACCAGACCGGAAAGGTCCTGTGCCCCCGAAACAGGATCGCTGAAATTGAGCAATATGTATTGCTCCTCTACCTGTACTGCTTTGGCAGAAAGGATGCTGAATTCGCCCAGCGGTGGAACTGCCTGGGTTTCTACAAAGTCTTTGTTTACGCCAATAGGATCGCCAGACCACGACATGCGAACCGAACTCGGAACATTGGACCGCTCCACGCCGGCGATGGTCCATTGGTGTGTTTTGCCATCCTGATCGTGTTGCCAACTCACCAAAAGGGCTTTATTTCCTTGTTTTGCTGCGAACATTTGCTCAATTTTGGCAGACTCACAAGCTTCGTTAACCCGGATGCGACCAATGACTTGTTGTTGCCGTGGATCTGCAGGATCCATGGTAATGCCGTCTGTGGTAACTTCAAAGGCCAATTCACGGATATGAAAACTAAACTCGAAGACTCTGGCAAGATCCGGCACTTCAGCATAGATGCGTTTCAGGGCAACCTGTGCGGTGAAGCGCTTGCCGGGTGGCAGTGGTTTAGCCGGGGTAAGTTTGATGGTACGGTCGTCCTCCCACACGGCCTTTCCTTCAATCTTAGGGTTGGTGGAAAACAGGGAAGCCGGTACTTCCTGGCCTACCTGCTCAGCATTAATGGCGGCATTCACAAACCGAACCCGAACCACGTCATCGCGACTGATAGATCCGGAACTGAATGCATAAATGTATTGGGAAATGGCTTCATAATAGGCCTCGTTTTTTACTATTTTTTGATGGTTAACGAGTAAAAAAAGGCCTGTTGCAACGGCTGCTGTTGCAAGAATTGCGTACACAATTGGCTTTCGCATAGGAATTTTGAAAATAGTGGTTATGGTGTTGAGCTAAACGATTGGCCTACACTCAGGAGGGTGTTTTTAGGCCGTTCAAAAGTAAGTAAGTTCCTTACATTAACGAAGTACTTTGCAGGGAAAATATGTGGATGAAGCTGGGATTAAAAATATTTTTTTTGACTATCCTGATATTGTAC
>DLXL01000021.1 GCA_003448025.1 Saprospirales bacterium
CTTAAAAGACATTCGAATCGACCATCATCAACTGCCCCCCAAATGACCTCCTAATGACCCACATGACCTCAAAAAGACCCCCAAATGACCCTTAAATGCCCCCCAAATAACCCCAATAACCCCAAATTCCTTCTACCACAGAATTTAAAACTACATCACAACATGAAAAATAAAGCGCTCCTCTCCATCCTGGCCCTGGCTGCTCTTACCTTCGCCGCTTGCGGTGGGGGCGGCTCCAAGGATCCGGCAGCCAAACTGGCAGCTTTGAAAGACAAAAAATCCAAGCTGGAAACTCAGATTTCTGAATTGGAAAAACAGGTTAACGCCGAAACACCGGCCGCCCGCAAAGTGAAAACAGTGGGCCTCACCCAACTCAGCACCGCACCATTCCGCCACTACATTGACCTGCAAGGCAAAGTAGAAGCCGAGGAAAGTGTGATGGCTACCGCCAAAATGCCTGGCTCCCTCAAAAGGGTACTGGTGAAAAACGGCGATAATGTAAAAAGAGGTCAACTTCTGGCCGAAATCGATGATGCGGTAATGGTAAAAAGTCTGGCCGAACTGGAAGGTCAGCTCGTAACCGCTACTGATATCTACAACCGCCAAAAAGGCTTGTGGGACCAGAAAATAGGCACTGAAGTAGCCTATATTCAGGCTAAAAACGGCAAAGAAAGCCTGGAACGCAGCATTGCCACCATTAAAGAACAATGGAGCATGACCAAAATCTACGCCCCGCAAAGCGGTACCGTGGATATGGTGATGTTGCGACAAGGACAAGCCATTGCACCGGGCGTGCCGCTGTGCAATATCCTGAACCTTACCAACCTCAAAATTGTGGGCAACGTAACTGAAGCCTACGCCGCCAAGGTGCGTAAAGGCGATCAGGTGCAGGTGTTCTTCCCGGATCTGGACAAAGAAATTACCACCCGCATCACTTACGTGAGCAAAAGCATCAACCCCATGACCCGCACGTTTTCTGTGGAATGCGCGTTGCCGGGCGGCAGTTACAGCGCCAACCAGGTGGCTGTGATGAAAATTGTAGACTACCAGAGCACAAATGCCATTTCCATCCCGGTTAACCTCATCCAAACCGCTGAAGATGGCGATTTTGTGATGGCGGTGGATAAAACCGGTGAAAAAGCAGGTACGGCTAAAAAGTTGATGGTGAAACAAGGCCAGAACTACAACGGCCAGGTGGAAATTCTCAGCGGACTGAAAAAAGGCGACTGGGTGATTTCAACCGGTTTCCAGGAAGTGAACAACGGGGAAGCGGTTGCTTTTTAAGCAGCGATTTTAGACTCGAACTCCTGGATAACCCCCAACAACTGATCAAGCCTTTCACTTTGCCACTCGTATAACAATTTGAATGCCAGTGCCTTATCATCCTCTGTTTCCAAAGAAAGAATGTAAGGAACCCAAAGGTTTTCGAACACCTGGCTGATTTCATTCTCCGGTATTGACTCCAGTTTTTGGAGCAGTTGGCGAAGTTCAGAATGTTGCGTAATGGTCATGATATGCGTTTTGCTATTTCAGTTTGAAGGAGTAACAGTTTATCCAAAGCTTCATTTCGGGTTTGCTCCAATTGATTTTTGGAGCCCTCCTGCAAAAGAAGTTGTTCATACTGAAGCGTAAAATCAAGAATCTTCTTCTGCAAGAAAAGGAGTTTCTCCAATTCCGTTAAGGAAAGATTTTTTAGTTGTTCAGGTTTCATGGGTATTGGGTTGTCTATGCAAATATAAGTAAAGCCTTGCTAAACTCCAAACCGGCTATTCAAAAGAAAAATCATGAAAGAATTCAAACCAACCAGTTGGTCTATCGACAATAGTACCTCGATTTTTATCATCACGGTGCTCATTACGCTGGCCGGCATCATGTCGTACAATGCCATCCCCAAAGAGCAGTTCCCCGACGTGGTGGTACCTACCATATTCGTCTCCACCATTTATCCCGGCGCCAGCCCGAGCGATATGGAGCAACTCGTCACCAAACCCATTGAAAAACAACTCAAGGGCATCAGTGGCGTAAAAAAGGTGTCCTCCTACTCCGTGCAGGACTTCTCCAATGTCATTGTAGAGTTCAACACCAACCTGGACGTACCTCTTTGTAAGCAAAAAGTAAAAGACGCCGTGGACAAAGCCGCGCGCGACCTGCCTACCGATCTGCTTTCAGACCCCACTATCACAGAGTTCGATATCTCGGAGGTGCCGATCATGAACGTGAATGTGGCCGGCGATTTCAGCCTCGACAAGCTGAAAGACTATGCTGATGCCTTGAAAGATCGCATAGAAGAAATGCGCGAGATTACCCGGGTAGACCTGGTAGGCGCACTGGACAAGGAAGTACAGGTAGATGTAGATAAATACAAGATGGCGGCGTCGAGCTTAACCTTCCGCGATATCGAATCGGCTCTCATGTATGAAAACATGACTATTTCCGCCGGTAACGTGGACGTAGGCGGTATGACCCGTTCCATCTCTATCCGGGGCGACTTCCAAAATATTGAGCAGATCAAAAACATCATCGTGTCGTCTCAATCAGGCGCACAACTTTACCTCAAAGACGTGGCTGATGTACGCATGGGCCACAAAGAACAGGAAAGCTTCAGCCTCCTTAACGGCCGAAATGTAATCTCCCTGAACGTTATCAAACGCACCGGCGAAAACCTCATCGACGCCTCCGACAAGATCAAGGAAATTGTGGATGAAATGAAGGCCAATGATTTACCGCCAAACCTGGAAGTGTCTATCACCGGGGATCAAAGTCGGGCTACCCGCGTTACGCTGCACGACCTGATTAATACCATCATCATTGGTTTTATTCTGGTTACCCTGGTGTTGATGTTCTTCATGGGCGCCACCGATGCCATTTTCGTGGCCTTGTCGGTGCCCCTGTCTATGTGCCTGGCCTTTATGGTGCTGCCAAGCCTCGGGTTCACGCTCAACTTTATCGTGTTGTTCGCCTTCCTGCTTGCGCTGGGTATTGTGGTAGACGACGCCATTGTGGTGGTGGAAAACACGCACCGGATTTATCATGACGAAAAGAATCTGACCATTGTTCAGGCGGCAAAAAAAGCAACAGGCGAGGTGTTCCTCCCGGTACTTTCCGGTACCATCACCACTCTGGCGCCTTTCTTCCCACTAGTGTTCTGGGGCGGAATTTTTGGCAAATTCATGCACTTCCTTCCTGTAACGGTGATTATTACGCTCACAGCGTCCCTGCTGGTGGCATACATCATCAACCCGGTGTTTGCAGTGTGGTTCATGGGCGATGCCAAACGCGAAGGCCGCGAAATGGCGCCGGCTAAAAAACGCCGTCGGGCCATTTTCGGGTATGCCATTTTTGGCTTGTCCATGCTGTATTTCTATGGCAATGGCAATTTCTTCATGGGCAACCTCTTACTCTTTATTGCGGCATTTGTAGCTTTCTATCGCTTCGTACTGGCAAAAGCAGAAAAGTGGTTCCAGGAAAATGGCTGGCCTGCCGTACAAAACACCTACGCACGTTTTCTCAATTTTGCCCTGAACCATACTTGGCTGATGATGGCAAGTGTAATCGGTTTGTTATTATTTTCATCAGTATTATTCTTCTCCGGCAAGCGTAATATCGTTTTGTTCCCAAAAGCAGATCCAAACTTTATCTATGTATATCTGACGCTGCCTGTGGGTACAGATGTAAATACGACCGACTCGCTCACCCGGGTAATGGAAAATAAAGTAGTAGAAGTGTTGGGAAATAATAACCCCATTGTGGAATCCATTATCACCAACGTAGCACTGGGCGCTTCCGAAGACCAGTTTGACCGCTCTGCCACCTCTAATAAAGGCAAGGTAGGTGTAGCTTTCGTAGAATTCGCACAGCGCAACGGCATAAGTACCAAGGATTATATGGACAAAATCCGGGAAGCTACGAAAGGAGTCATCCCGGGTGCTGAAATTGTGGTTGATCAGGAGCAGGGCGGTCCGCCAACGCCAAAGCCTATCTCTGTAGAAGTACGCGGCGACGACTTTGCCCAACTGATCAAGGTTTCCGGAGCCGTAAAACGCTACCTCGACTCCCTCAACATTCCGGGTGTGGAAGAATTGCGCTCTGATATGGTGGTATCCAAACCTGAAATCAACATCCAGATTGACCGCGACCGTGCCAACCGCGAGGGTATCTCCACAGCGCAAATCGGCTCTGAGTTCCGTACGGCCATTCTGGGTAAAGAAGCTACCAAATTCAAAGATGGTGAGGACGAAATTCCGGTTAATATCAGGCTGAAAGCAGAGCAGCGAGCCAACATCAATGCGGTAGAAAACCTGAATATTACCTTCCGCGATATGAATATGGGCGGCGTACTGCGTTCCGTGCCTATGGCTTCGCTGGCAGATGTGAAATATACCACCACTTATGGCGGTATCCGCAGATTGGACCAGTCACGTATTGTGACCATTTCGTCCAATATCACCTCCGAATATCAGCCAAGTCAGACTGAAGTGGTGAACGCCGTAAAAGCTGCCATTGCCAACTGGCCACAAACCGAAGGCGTGACTGTTGGTTTTGCAGGGGAAGACGCTGAAATGGCCGATGCCTTCAGTTTCCTGGGCAATGCCCTGATCATTTCGCTGTTCATCATCCTGATCATCCTCATCACACAGTTCAACTCCATTGGTAAAACCATCATCATCATGACCGAAGTAATTTTCTCGATCATTGGTGTATTGCTGGGTATGGCCATCACGGGTATGGACTTCAGCGTCATCATGTCGATGGTAGGTATTGTAGCTCTGGCAGGTATTGTAGTCCGAAACGGGATTTTGCTGGTGGAATACACCGACATCCTGCGCGAACGAGGCGCCGGGGTACGCGAGGCTATTATTGAAGCTGGCCGGATTCGTATGACTCCCGTACTGCTTACGGCCACGGCTGCCATTCTGGGTCTTATCCCGCTGGCGGTGGGCTTCAATATCGACTTCTACAGTCTGTTTGCTACCGGTGATCCAAAGATTTACATTGGCGGTGATTCTGTGGCCTTCTGGGGCCCATTATCCTGGACCATCATTTTTGGTTTGAGCTTTGCCACTTTCGTAACGCTGGTTATCCTGCCGGTGATGTATCTGAGGGGCTGGAAGATAAAAAACTGGTGGACAAAGCATATGTAGGACGGTGGACGGTAGACGGCCTACGGTGGACGGCCTACGGTAGACGGTGGGGATGCGTGGGTAGCTAAATTTATGTGGGTTGTCATGCCGAGTACTCGGCACCTACACAAGCCTGGCTGCGGGCAATCTTTTTTGCCAGGGGATGACAACCCACATCAGTTTAGGTTCCCACGCAACCCCACCATCCACCGTAGGCCATTCAGCCATAAGCCATTCCAAATTTTTTTGGGATGGCTCATGTTGTTTTAAGGGAAAAAGATTTAGACCTTCCCTGAGGTCCAAACTCCCTCGCAAAAAATTGGCATAACAAGGGGTACCCATAAAACCGCGTAGCGGTGACATTCCAGTAGCCCCGTTTGTTGATCACATACCACGTTTTCCACCATGCAGTCAAAAATATACGCACACAACCACCTCATTGGAACCGCCAACCTGCAGGTTGGCGATGAAACCATGGGCGGACTTTTCGGGGAGTTTGTGCCAACGGAATATTATTTTGATCAGATACAAAAGTTGGTTTGGGCAATTAGGCAAGCGAAAAAGCCTGATGCAAATCCATGGCACGCACTTCGGCTGAATGTGCAATTGGCGCATGGCATGTTTTTGTTCCCCCAAGGTGGAATTACCATCGACGATATCCGGGAACTTCCAGGCGCACCCATACGTATTGATATAGCTGGCGTGGATTACAGCATAATCCGGGATTATATCCTGGAAAATCCTCCCAGGCCCTTTGTAGAGAAGCCCTGGGAAGCTTTAACGATTGGACAGAAAACGGGTTTTGAAGATGAACTAAGGAAAGAACTGGGCGCCACCCAAACCTCCCTGTTTCGGTTCATGACTAATCCTCCAAAGCATTTTTTACTTGATGCAGAGGTTTCTGCATTTTGTCGCGACCAACGAAACGACGATGTATTGTTTGCCATCAAAAAAGCTGACTTTGACCAGCACTTTGCTTTGATCCACCTCACCTGGACGGGCAAACAGGAGAAAGATGGCTACCCATATGCTGCTTACTATAGAGACTACGATGAGTTCAAGCATACCGTCATGTACCCCGATATTGCAGAATGGGAGGAGTAGCGTATGTCTGGCGTTCATCCCGACTTTCGCTTTGCCCCAAGCGCCCTGCTTGGTGTTTT
>DLXL01000162.1 GCA_003448025.1 Saprospirales bacterium
AATCCATGGCTCACAGCTTTGCCCAGGCCGATATGATCCGGCAGGGAGATATTGCTTCTGCACGGCACCTCGAAGGCGAGAAATGGATTATTGAAGGCGTGGGTATGATCCAGGCGGAAATCCAGCAATTCCACCTTCAGACTTTTAGGCGGGAGCAGCCACTGCACAGCAGAGCAGAATTTGAGGATATGGCCGGTAATACAGCGTTCCAGCAGCGCAGCGCGGGCGGGCAGTGAGTTTTGCTCCTGCCATTGCCGGAGGTTGGAGGAGTTGAGGGCGATGTAGTGGTGGAGGCGGTAGGGGATAGATGGCGTGGATTTAATAGTATAGGTATCTGTCTCTACTTCCAGAATGCTGTTTTCCAGGAAAATGGCCTTAAAATCCGGCTTGGTCATCAGGTTCTCCAATGATTGTCGTCCCTGAGATCCTACACCCAGAATCAAGGCATTGTCTTCCACACTTTTGTACTGAATCAGTGGATAGCGGTAAATGACCTTTTCGCGTGAGGCATGGTTATGCAGTAAGTCATCCGTTTCACCTGCAATAGCAGATACGGTTTTGCGCAACAGGGCAATGCGCTCCGCCGGCAAATGCAGGCCCAAGCGTAACCGGGTGATTTCCAGTGTTTTTTCTGTGCTGGGGGTGGATGTGCGGGATGTCATAAAATTTAATAGTTGGTTTGCTAAAAAAGCCTGGTTCCGATATGAAATGCAATTCCTAAGCCGGCTTCAATTCCTGAATCTGCCCATTCATATTTAAAACCAGCCTTACCTGGATGATGGATCCTTCCGGCAATTCTTCAGCCCATTTTTGGGTGAAGGTCAAGCCCTTACCGATTTCTCCAACCAACAAGACAAAGCGGGTTTTCCCCTTGTCATTTTTCCCGTTAATAACGGCTTCATAAGTATTCGTACTTTTTAGCGGAAGTGATTTAAAGCGACTTGCAGGCAGGGTTTCAACCAATCCTTTGGCAGCACTTTCCTTGGGTGGAGCAGGGGCTGCTTTGATTTTTTCAAATACGCCGTATCCGCCACGGGTCTTGGCGCCAGCACCAAAAGTGGTTAATATGGCCTCAAAAAGGACTTTTTTGGCATTTACTGAAACTTCCAGCCCTTCAATGGTTGCCGGTTTTAATAAAAAGGCAAACCGGAAGGGCGTTCCGGGCAAAACTTTAATAAACGGAATCGGAACAGGGTTTTTCAAGCCGTTTGTTTTTCGGTCATGCGGCGCCAGGGCGTCGCGCCCTAAAAAACGTCCGGGCCGGATCATGGCTGCTTCCAAAAAGATATCGTGTCCGGATACGGCGATGGAGGCATCTCTTTCGAAGATGGTTGTTTTAAGCTTTTCTACAAAGCCGAGCTCCTCTCCCTCAGGAATAGCAACTTCCAGGCTTTGCAACACCTTTGCAATCCAGCGGGCCTTGGCGTTTTTGATGCTATCTGACTCGTTCTTGCCGGGAAATGCGGCTCGAAGCACTCCTTTCACTGAATGCCCCGGCAGGGTTGGCAAGCCGGAGGTGGGATCAAAATAAAACCCCAGCTTAAGTTCCCCCATGCTTCCTGTTTCATGGTTGTATCCGGAACCACTGAGTAATCCCTGCCCGCCTGTTTGCAGCAAGATTTCTGTATAGCCGTTTAACTGATCCAGTCCGCTTTCTGCTGGAGCCAACAGAGCCAGGGCAGATTCGGTAGCGGAATAATCCAGCAACTGATGGTTCTTACGAGCGAACATTGCCCCAATATCGCTATCGGTTTTGGCTTTGCCGCTGATAATTTTTTGGTAGTCAAGTCCTTGATAATATCCGCGGTAGAAAAAGTGTCTGAGGTTCATGGCTATTTAATCTAAGGGTTCAAAATTGCGAAGAGCCAGTTTGACGGCAATAGAGGCATTGAGCAGGTCGCGTTCCAGCTGTTTTTGTTCTGAAGCACTTAACTGTACGGCCACTTCCAGTAGTCGGGAGGCATTGGATAGCGCCACTTTTTCATTGGTGAGTTTTACCACCTCATAGAGGGCTTGAAGGAGGTGATTTCTCCTTGGTTTATTTTTTTCTTTATGATAATCCGAATAAAAAGCCAGGGTAGGCAGCAATCCGGAGGTGCGCAGGGCTGCCCCAAAGGAAGCTGCGTAACCGTCATATTCTTTCGCTACGGCATCTTTTCTTTCTTTGGTGAGGTGCTTTTCTACCGCTTCCAGCGCAGGACCAATAAGTTTTTCCAATTGTTTCATGTTGCATCAGTTGATTTTGGTGAAATGGCAGAAACCGTATCCTACTGTAGCATTGGCGCCGATTTGGATGATTTGCTGATCGATTTTTCGGAGGAACTCGGCTTCCAAATCCGCATGGCCGTTTGATTGCACGATCCAGGCAAAAATGGTCTCTCTTGGTACAATTTCTTCATACCAAAGGTTGTTGGAAATGCCATTTTCGAGTTGGTTTCGGGCAATGACCGGCAACTCTTCCGCTTTTTCGATCATGAGTTCTTGCGGAACAACCTTGGATTTATACTGGTAAGTGGCTCCTACAGCTTTGTCAATCAATGCTCTGCCTGCTTTGGGCAAAAACCCGCCCAGCAATTCAGCCTTTTCTGCTAATTGGTTTAATATATCTTCTGTAGTAATTCGGACGAAGGTTTCACCCGGGTTGTCGCTTTCGTCTGGTACTGCAAGTTCAAGTAGATCAGCGCTGAAAAAATGGTAATGTCCCTGCTGAGCATTTTCACTGTCTTGTACGGCAGAGCCAAAAATATGTTCCACCTTTTCATGCGCCTTTTTTGGGTGCTGAGGGTGTTTCCAGCCTGCTATTTCCTCAAAATACTCTCGCAAAGCGCCCTTAATACTGGTAGAATGAATGGTGGGCATTTTGCTTGTCGGATCGCGCTGAACCAGCTTGTCCACAGCGCCATAACTGGCATCGCCGCTTCCTACATGCAGGTTGGTCAGTGTGCGAATGAGAAAAACGTGGGTTTGCATAGATGAAAGATTTATCAAAAGGTAAAATAATGGTTATAGCCAATTTGCCGGAATTGAACCTGAGCGTTCAGTGGATCGGTTATGGACTTTACATTGCCTGAAGCCGGGTAGAGCACAGAGCCGCGTTTCAGCAGCTGGAGTTTGCCGGTTTTGTAAAGCGTATTCAAGGCTCCCGTAGGCGGCTGTTGATCGCTGGAATGGCGCATGGGCCCATAACTTCTGGGGGATTCCGGCGTTATGATGTTTCGGAACGGAACGGTTTCTGCCACTGCGGCTATACAATTCCCCCAAAAATGGTCATCCACCAGTGCATCTGAAACTAATAGCACTTGTCCTGAATTACGTTTGGGGTATATTTTGCCAGGAAGGAATCTTGCTTCAAAGGATTCGGATGGGTTTAGCACTTCTACGAGGGCAATACTTTTCTCTCCGCCCAAAGGAACGCAGCGATTGTGTAGTGCCGCCAGGTCAAAGCCGGGGTCCA
>DLXL01000182.1:0-1499 GCA_003448025.1 Saprospirales bacterium
GGTTTCGCGGTCGTTGGAGAGCTCAACCGGCAATAAGCTACTGAGGTTGTATGATTTTCCGTCAAATTCGATCCTGGCCCGGGCCTTGATTTTGGTATATTCCGTGCTAAGAGCGTTTTCCTGTTGAAGATCTTCCAGGATGGAAGGATTAAAGGTTTTCAGGGATACTTCTGCCAGGACAAACAAGTGTTCTCCGAATTTTTTGGCCAGGGTATCACGAAATTTGGAGGAAAGCAGCGCTTTGTACAGTTTGTTGTTCAATGCCTCAAAAGAGGGCGATTGTTCGTCAAAATACTGATTTTCTGCTTCATAAAAGGGGTCGGCAGTATTAGCGGTATGCCTTATATAGCATAGGTTGTACATAGAGCTGAACTCTTCCCGGACGGCAACAATTGCAGCGAGGGCTTCCGCCTGTGCGACGGCGGAGGCTGATTGTCCAAACGACGTCAGGTGTTGTTCAAATACCCGACTTAGATGCTCCATGTCTGGTCTGACATAGGGAAAATCGTCGAATGAAGTGGAGGAAAGCGTATCCAAAGGGTTTTGCGTCATAAGATCTCTTGTAAGCATTTGGAAGGGGTATAAGCCTACCCTATACACACGACACTGGCAAAATTACAGGAAAAATTCGGGCTAGAAAGGGGTCTAACACTTCTAATGGCAGTAAATCCGACCAAATGATTACTTTCGCCTTAAAATCGGTAATTAGATGCGTATTATCCTTTCTTTTTTCTTTTGCTGGGTATCCATATGCCTGCTTCAAGCGCAAAGCACAGCCTATGTTTTACAATTTGGCCCCACGGCCGGCTTGCAAAAATGGGATAACTCTTCCGGCAGGGAGCCCATGTTTCAATATCATGGGGCAGTGGCTATGGAGTCTATCAACAATGAGGACATGAGTGGTTCTTTTTACATGCAACTGGGGTATCATGTTAAGGGAAGCGCAACGCGGTATCGTTTTTTCAACATTAACTCCGGGGCTCCTTCTGGTACGGTTACTGAGCGTTTCAAGTTTAATAATTTTTCTTTTGCGCTCGGATTTAAACAGCGTTTTAAGGAGAATAGTATTGGTACGGTACGGTATTTTTATTTGGGCGGTCTTCGTGCGGATTATACCTACAGCACCAATATTGATGAGTTGAACGCAAACAATAACTGCAATCCCGGATTTTATCCATTCATGGTAGGGGTGCAGCGCTGGATGGGGGGATTTACGTTGGGCGGAGGGTTGGAGCTGGATTTTTCAGAGTTAGTTGGCGCTCAAATTCAACTTACGGTAAATCCGGATGTTACACCACAGTATCGTTCCAATGCGGTGAACAACGTGATTGACACCTGTTTTAACGGTCCAAACTTCAATATACCGGAACGTCGCATACGCAACACTACGGTAGAATTATCTGTTGGATTGAGACTATTGCGAAAGGTTGTAGTGGTGGATTAGACGGCTTACGGTAGACGGTAAAGACCGTAGGCCGTCTACCGTCTACCGTCTACCG
>DLXL01000182.1:1654-5112 GCA_003448025.1 Saprospirales bacterium
CCGTCTACCGTCCACCGTCTACCGTAGGCCGTCCGCCGTCAATTCCTCCCAATATTCTACGGCGCGGCGGGTATGGGGAATGCAGATAGAACCGCCCACCATGTTGGCAACGGCGAATACTTCAAAAATTTGCTCGGTGGTAACGCCCAGTTCGTGGCTTTTTCCGAGGTGATATTTGATACAATCGTCGCAACGTAGTACCATGGAGGCAACCAGCCCCAAAAGTTCTTTGGTTCGGGTGTCAAGTGCGCCTTCCTGATAGGTTTGATTATCCAGACTCCAAAAACGTTTGATAACTTTATTATCCTGGGCCAGGATACGTTCATTCATTCGGGTACGGTAGTCGTTGAATTCTTGTACGAGTGACATATAGATGTTTTTTCGTTATGATTAAGAGCGATAGCGTTGTGCTGGAATTGAATGACAAGCAAATAACCTGATTGTTCACCATTTAGATAAAAACATTATGCTTCGTGCGGCACTTTTAGATATGTACAACGGCGAACCTAACCGTGGTATTCCCATGCTTAAAAGTATTTTGGGGAAATATCAGGAGGTTTTGAGCTTTGATCATTTTGATGTGCGGGCGAAGTGCGAAGTTCCGGATCTTTCCTATAACATCTATGTTTTTTCCGGTGGGCCGGGAGATCCGTTGGAATCTGACGGGCAATGGCAGGAACCGTTCTTTTCCCTGATAGAGCAGCTTTACCGGCACAATCAGGCAACAATAGAGGACAAAAAGCATTGTTTTTTTATTTGCCACTCCTTTCAAATGGCTTGTCATCATTTTGAGCTGGGTGAGGTAACACATCGGTATAAGATGTCTTTTGGTACCTATCCGGTATATAAAACGCATCATGGTAAGGACGAGCCATTTTTTGGGGCATTACCGGATCCTTTTTATATCGCAGACTTTCGCCGGTATCAGGTAACGAACCCGAACCATAAGCGATTCAGAGAAATGGGAGCAGAGATTTTATGTTTGGAGAAACTCAGACCGCACGTACATTTTGAAAGAGCCATTATGGCGGTGCGATTTAGCCCGGAGATGATTGGCACCCAATTTCATCCGGAGGCAGATCCGGGCGGCTTATTGAGCTATTTTTTGGAGGAGGAACGTAAAATATCGATTGTTGAGGAACATGGAGAATCGCGGTATGACCGAATGATTCGGGATTTGGCTAATCCACAAAAGATACAGCGCACGTTTGAAACGCTGATTCCCACCTTTTTAGACCATGCCATAGATGCTTTAGGCGTAGCAGAATATGCTTAAGAAAGGCAATCAAATACAAAAGCGGTTCAATGCATGCTCGCATTGAACCGCTTTTTGCAAAATAGAGTAGGCTTTATCAAAGCTAACTCTTTAAAAATCAAGCACTTACATGTTTTTCCAGATAGGAGATTGCCTGACCTACGGTCTGGATGTTTTCTGCCTCTTCGTCTGGAATAGATACATCGAATTCTTTTTCAAATTCCATGATCAACTCAACGGTATCGAGAGAGTCTGCGCCCAGATCGTTGATGAAGCTTGCCTCTGAGGTAACTTCTGATTCGTCAACGCCCAGTTTGTCAATGATGATTTTTTTTACGCGATCGGCTACGTTTGCCATGTTTTTCTAAACTAGTTGGTGAAAAAAAGTCAATTTTTCAGGGTGCAAAGAAACGCCAACTGCCAGCTTTATCAAAGATTTTCCGGTTATTTTTTTATTTTTCCGAAATCCTTCCTCCAATAGACTTTTTGTAAATGAAACACTTAGTAGAAACGTTTGTATTAAAAGTGGCCAAAAAGTGTTGCAAAATTGTCCTAAACCATGCTTGAATTGTGTTGGAATTCTACACATTATCTCCTAATTTTGCGCCCTCAGACTTATTGTATTTTTTACACTTTAATTGCAACAAAATGACTCTTACCGAAGCGGCAGCATTGCTTCAAAAAAATAAATCCGGGTTGCGCAAAGATGGTTCGCAATTCACCAAGATCGTAGCAACGGTTGGGCCGGCATGTAGTGCACCGGATAAACTACTTGAATTGGTACAAGCCGGGGTAGATGTATTTCGCCTCAATTTCAGTCACGGCTCTCATGAGGACCATTTGCAGGTAATTCAACGCATTCAGGCCATCAATAAGGAGCACAATCTGCATATTGGTATCCTGGCCGATCTTCAGGGACCCAAACTCCGGGTAGGCAAGATCAAGGATAACGCACTGCCGCTGGAAGAGGGGGATGTAATTACGATAACTAACGACGAAAATGCTCCAGGAGTAAAGGATAACATCTACATGTCGTACGATCAGTTTGCCGAAGACTGCGAGGTAGGTGAACGCATTTTGATGGATGATGGCAAATTGATTTTTGAAGTAGTGGAAACCAACAAGAAGGATACCGTGCGGTTGAAAGCCCTTCATGGAGGGGTATTGAGCAGTAACAAAGGGGTAAATCTCCCGGATACAAACGTTAAACTTCCGGCGCTCACCGAAAAAGATCAGGAAGACCTGGATTTCATCCTTACACAGGATGTAAACTGGATTGCCCTTTCCTTCGTTCGTCGTGCGGAAGACCTGAAACCGGTAAAAGATGCCCTGGAAAGAACAGGTCACCAGGCCAAGGTGATGGCCAAAATTGAAAAGCCGGAGGCGGTGCGTAACCTCCGTGAGATCATTCGTGCCTGTAACGGTATCATGGTTGCCCGTGGTGATCTTGGTGTGGAAATGCCAATTGAAAAACTGGCTATGACTCAGAAAGACATCATATCCATGTGTATGCAATATGCCCGCCCGGTCATTGTCGCTACACAAATGATGGACAGTATGATCAATAATCCATCACCTACAAGAGCCGAGGTGACTGACGTAGCCAATGCCGTGCTTGATGGAGCAGATGCCGTAATGCTGAGCGGCGAAACCTCTGTGGGTAAATACCCCAAGCTGGTTATCCAGTACATGTCGAAGATTATTACAGAGGCTGAAAAGCAATATTGGCCACAGATCAGCAATCGCCGTCCGAGTCCATCGCCGCAATTCATGCTGTATCATTCAGATGTTATCATATTCAGTGCCTGCAACGTGGCAGAAGAAATTGGCGCCAAGGGTATCGTTGGCCATACCGTATCCGGATATACCGCATTCAAACTCAGCAGCTTCCGTCCGAAATCCAATATATTCATTTTCAGTGATCAACTGGTAAAACTGGGTGCATTTAACCTGTTATGGGGGGTACAATGTTTCTTTTACAACCGATTTACAACCACTGATGAAACCATACAGGATTGTGTGGACATTTTAAAGGAGAGCGGTTATGTGAAATCCGGAGATACCATTATCAATACCGGCTCCATGCCAATGGGTGCCCGTAAGCCAACTAATATGTTGAAGGTTACGGATGTAGAGTAAGTTAGTGTTTGAGTGTTTTAGTGTTTGGGTGTTTTAGTTGGCGTTCGGCTGGGTATTACCACTA
>DLXL01000182.1:5286-6884 GCA_003448025.1 Saprospirales bacterium
ACTAAAACACTCAAACACCCAAACACTAAAACACTAATTGCCCTTATCTTTGCCTTCTATGACAACCGTACAGCATTCACTTAAGATCTACAATACACTCTCCGGCAAAAAGGAAGCGTTCAATCCTATTACACCCGGGTATGTGGGCATGTATGTATGCGGCCCAACTGTTTACAGCGACGTACATTTGGGAAACTGCAGAACATTTTGCAGTTTCGATATGATTTATCGCTATCTGCTTCACCTTGGCTACAAGGTGCGGTATGTACGCAACATTACGGATGTTGGTCACCTAACAGATGATGGTGTGGACCGAATGGCCAAAGGAGCCAGGGTAGCTCAGTTGGAACCCATGGAAGTAGCACAACGCTACACCGTAGGTTTTCACGACATGATGGGTATTCTAAATACGCTTCCTCCCAGCATTGAGCCCAGGGCTACGGGCCATATTCCGGAGCAAATCGAAATGGTTCAGGAGATTCTGAACAACGGTCTGGCCTACGAGCGCAATGGTTCCGTGTACTTCGATGTGCCCAAATTTGCAGCAAAACAACCTGGCGTATATGGTTCGGTAAGCGGCCGCATTCTGGATGATCTGTATGCTGAAACCCGCGAATTGAAAAGCCAGGAAGAAAAAAACCACCCGGCGGATTTCGCCATTTGGATGAAAGCACGTCCACAAGATATTATGGTTTGGAATAGCCCATGGTCAGTAGGTTTCCCGGGCTGGCATTTGGAGTGTTCTGCCATGAGCACCAAATACCTGGGGAAGACTTTTGATATCCACGGTGGTGGAAATGACCTTAAATTTCCACACCATGAGAATGAAGTGGCGCAAAACCATGGAGCCTGCGGCTGCCATCCGGCTAATTACTGGTTGCATACCAATATGCTTTTGCTCAATGGCAAAAAAATGAGTAAAAGCGACGGAAATACCATCACACCAACGGAGTTGTTTACCGGAACGAGCGAACATACCAGCAAGGCTTATTCGCCCATGGCAGTGCGGTTTTTCATGCTTATGGCACATTACCGCAGCACACTGGATATTACTGATGAAGCTCTGATGGCTGCTGAAAAAGGGTTCCTCAAAATGATGGAAACGAACCGGTTGCTTCAGGCGATATCCGTAAATGCCAAAGATTTTGACGGTTCTGAAACCGAAACGGATCGTGCTATTTTGGCTTTGGTGCAGGATGCTTATGATGGCATGAATGACGATTTTAATACGGCTATTGCCATTGCATCGCTAAACGAGATTGGCAGTTATGTACACAAACTGACAAACAAACAGATGGATGCCGCCGAGGTATCGCCCTGGGTAATTGAACGCATCAAGACCGTTTTTCAGGCATTCCTTTTTGATATTTTTGGACTGAAGGATGAATCTACTTCCGGGGCAGATAGCCAAACGGTGGAAGGTTTGATGCGCCTTATCCTGGACATCCGTGGGCAGGCGAGAGCCCAAAAAGACTTTGCCACCAGCGATAAAATCCGGGATGCGCTTACCGAAGTGGGCATTACCGTTAAGGATGGCAAAGAAGGTGTTACCTGGTCGAAATGACGGTTGACGGCCTACGGTGGACGGCCTACGGTGG
>DLXL01000182.1:7017-13543 GCA_003448025.1 Saprospirales bacterium
TTTTTTGTTTCTTTTTTCTTTTTTTTTTTTTTTTTTTTATTTCAATAACTTATTCACTTTATAATTTACCCTGTCACTTTTTGCCCGTCCACCGTCTACCGTCAACCGTCCAATATCTTTTCATCAATTTTTTAAAATCAGACACATCTTCCCACCAATTTATTAGAGATTTGCATCTTTAATGTAAGGAATACCTACTGTTTGGGTATTTCTTGCAATTCAAAATAAATGTCGTTCCTCGTTCCTGATCATAACATTTAAGCCATGTCGACAGACGATCGTATCCGAAAACGGCGATCTTTTAGAATGCCGCTATTGATTCTTGGAATCAGTATGACCGTTTTTTATCTTGGTTTAGGCGGATGGTTATTGCTTGACAGAAGTTTTTTGCCCGATATTCAACTTGAATTTCGCAACATTTTTGCCATTATGTTACTGGTTTATGGCACTTACAGGGGTTGGCGGGTTTATTCTGATTACCTTTAAATGACATGGCTATGGTACGCAATCTTTTAGTTTTTGCTGTCCTGGGAATGCTTTGGACAGCTTGTGCAGAACGCGATAAAACGGGTAAAGTATTGGATACCATCACTACTGGTGAGATCTCCATTGCTGTGGAAGATGGGTACAAGCCCGTAATAGCCTCCTGTATCGATGTGTTTGACTCTATTTACCGTACGGCTAAAATCAATCCAAGGTACGTATCTGAAGGGGAGGCATTCAAAGCATTGATTGATGATTCGGTACAGGTGGTGGTAGTAGGCCGTCAGCTGGCAGGTAAAGAAATTGAATATTTCCAGTCGCGGGGCTTTACCCCCCCAACAACCCCCATTGCTTTTGATGCACTTGGGATCATTCTGAATCCGGGAAACCTTGATTCCGTATTAACGGTACAACAGGTAAAGGATATTCTGACCGGAAAGATTACCAACTGGAATGAAATCAATCCCAAATCCAAACTGGGAAAAATTCTGGTGGTATTTGATAACCCGATGAGCGGAACCCTGCGTTTTGTTAAAGATTCGATCATTTCCGGACAGGAATTGTCAGCACAGGCTTCAGCGCTGAAAACCAACGAAGAGGTGATCTCCTATGTGGGTAAAAACAAAAGTGCGCTGGGAATCATAGCTGCTAACTGGATTTCCGATACCGACGATTCCGGTGTACAGCAGTTCCGGAAAGAGATCCGCATTGCAGATGTAGCCAAAGAAGCCGGAAAGGAAGGCTATGGCCCTTACCAGGCATATCTGGCCACTGGTGATTATCCGTTCAAACGAACCATTTATATCATCAATGGACAGGGGCGCCGCAATGGTTTGGGCGCCGGATTTGCTTCCTATCTGGCACGTGATGGTCAACGGATTTTCCTTAAAGAAGGCCTTTTACCGGCCAATGCGGTCACCCGTTTAGTTAAAACCAGCCGAGAATAATTAAATAATTGTCAAAAGTCACTTAAGAATGTTCATTTTGACTTCTATATGCGTCTTATAAACAGGCGCATCGCTTTTCTGAAACGACAAGCAAAATGAGCCCTCAGTCTTAAATACAAAACTTTTTCCGAACAATGACGAATCTTTTGAAGAAAGCTCTTTTAATCGTTACCATGCTGATTGCCAAAACAGCCTTTGGTCAGAGTCACGCTCCAGGCTTGGAGGCTATGCAGCTGGAAGACTGGGACAAGGCCATCAGTGTTTTTTCTGGTATTACACAGGCTAATCCGGCAGACCAAAGTGCATTTTTGAGCCTGGGCAACGCTTATCTGGCAAAGGGCGATAAGGCAAATGCCATTGCAAACTACAAAAAGGCTTTTGAGGCTAAAACCGATGCACCTATGGCTTTCGTAGCCAATGGTCGTATTTTGCTGGTACAGGACAACAATCTGGTTGAAGCAGAAAAACAATTTGTAAAGGCAAAAAAATACGCTAAAAAGGACATGACCACCTGGCGTCAGATAGGTGAATCATATTTCTTTTACCTTGAACCTGGCGCATCAAAGCCCAACCTGGCCAAGTCTAAACAATACCTGACTGAAGCATTGGATATTTCTACCAAAGATTTCCAATTGCAAATGAGCCTGGGTACCTGCTACAAGGAGATGTCGGAAGGCGGTCCTGCCGCCCAGCACTATGAGTTTGCGCAGGCTTTGGAGCCTCAAAACCCGCTGCCAAAGCTGATGTTGGCCAAGGTGTATCGCATTGGTAAGGTGGCTGATAAACCCCTTATCAACTACAATAATGCCATTGCCGTAGCACCCAACTACAGCCCGGCCCTGCGTGGAAAGGCAGAATACCTCTTCTTTGTATTGGGGAAATACGATGAAGCACAGGTTGCCTATAAAGATTTGGTTGAAAAAGGCTCTGAGGTGAAAATTGAAGATGAAATGCAGTTAGCCAACTGCTATTACCTGACCAAGGACTGTAAAAACTGTAGCGAGTTGGTAGAAAAGATCCTCAAAAAAGATCCGACGAAGAACTACCTGCGTCGTTTGCAGGCATATTGCGACTATGAAAACGGTCAATACGAGCGTGGTTTAAAGACCTTGAACGAATACTTTAAAATCGTACCGCAAGACAAAATTTTGCCTTCTGACTACGATTATCACGCGAAGTTGATCCTTCAAACCAAGGGCGATACAACACTGGCGATCAACGATTATTTGAAAGAAATCGAAATGGATAATGGTCGCTGGAAGCTTTATGAAGATATCGATAAGTTGGAGTGGAACCGTAAGAACTATTGTGGCGCCCTGAAAGTGTACAAAATGTACCTCGATTCCGTACCTACGCCCAAGGCAACCGAATGGTACAACCTGGGTATGCGCTACTATTTCTGTAAAGAGGCCCCAATGCGCTACGAAAATGCAGAAAAGGCTTTTGCCAAGGTAACCGAAATCAACCCCACAGCCCCCGTCGGATGGCTTTGGGCCGCTAAATCAGCGGCATTCCAGGATCCGTCTCCGGATTCCATTGCCGTACATCCGGAACTGGCCAATGATTACGGTAAGGCGCTGACATACTACGAAAAGTACAGCGAAATTGCCGGTGCAGATAAAGAAAAGAACAAAAAAGACCTGCTCAAGGCATATCAGTATCTTGCTTACTGCTACTTTGTAAAGGTGGATACTGCCAAGTTTTCTCCTGTAATGGATCTGTGGCAAGGCCTTGAAACAGATGCTGCGCAACAACAGGTCATTAAAGAAATGCGCGAAGCTTTTGGCAAAGATGCCGCACCTCAACCTAATGGGGGAGGGAAGAATAAATAATTCCGCAAGTTGTTTTTGAAGATAAAAAGGAGCCATTCCCGATCATTCGGGGATGGCTCTCCTGTTTTCATTTGCAGGATAATTTTGTTAAAACTTGGCAGGCAGCGATTTTTCCGGATGATGCATCTTCATTTCTGCGTACCTTCGGGGAGTTGCTAACCCCCGAAAGCCAGCGCCTCAGGTGCACCCAATTATCGAATCCTTTGGACGAATACGAACTCATTCGAGGTTGCTTGCGCGGGTCTGCGCAATGCCAGCGAGATTTGTACGAACGTTTCGCAGGCAAGATGTACGCTGTATGTCTGCGCTATGCCCGTACGCGTGAGGATGCTGCCGATATTTTACAGGAAGGTTTCGTGAAGGTTTTTACCAAACTGGATCAATTTCAGTTTCAAGGTTCTTTTGAAGGATGGATTCGCAGGGTTATGGTCAATACGGCATTGCGCGCATATCAAAAACAACGCTATGATTTTGAACAAACAGGGTATGAACGTATGCCCGATATGCCGGTAGATCCGGATGCCGTTGCACTGCTGTCAGAGGCCGAGCTGATGGGTTTGGTGCGGCGTTTGCCGGATGGATATAGATCTGTTTTCAATTTAGTGGCCATTGAAGGCTACTCACATGCCGAAGCAGCGGATATGCTGGGAATTCAGGAAAGCACATCCAGATCTCAGCTTACCAAAGCCCGTCGATATCTGGAAGAAGAGGTGAGCAAAATACAGAAAATCGTAACTTGAAAGACTTATCCATGATTAATATGGAAGACCAAAAAAAACATCTGGACGAAATCTTTCGTCAACGGCTGCACAATGCGGAGGTTCCCCCGCCTCCATTTGTGTGGCCAGCGGTGGAACAGGCTCTGCAACAGAAACGCCGCAGAAGGCCAATGGCATTCTGGTGGCTCACCGCTGCAGCAGGCACTGTCTTACTGGGCGCTGTTGCGCTTTGGGCACTCAACCATCAGGACGCAGCCCAGTTCTCTGCCTTTACCCCACCCGCGTCAACCGCTCGAACTACAGAACACACCCTGGAGAATCCGGCTGCTCCCCTTGAACAGCCAACAGCAGCTCCTGTCCAAAGTGAGTCTT
This sequence comes from Saprospirales bacterium, assembly GCA_003448025.1. Lineage (GTDB taxonomy): Bacteria > Bacteroidota > Bacteroidia > Chitinophagales > Saprospiraceae > M3007. The sequence continues at coordinate 11,371 of DLXL01000182.1, forward strand.
TCCAGCCAAAAGGCGCCATCCCAACCACTCCTCGTCAATATAGTTCCCCCAAAGCCAGCGAAAGCCCCTCAAACCCTTCAAACCCCTCAAACCCTTCAAACTCTTCAAACTCTTCAAACCTTTCAAACCCCTCAAACCCTTCCGCCGAGCCCGCAGCTGAAGCAACACCCGTTTCAACTCCCGCAACCCTCAACATAGCTAATTTGCCCATACTTGCAGGGGAGAACAGCCTCTTGGCAGCACAAGAAGCCGACATGCCAACCCTGAAACCGTTCAAAGCAGGCGCCCGGCGGAAAAAAGTGCAGCCCAGGGTTTGTTACGATTTCAACCGGCACCCCAGCGCACTGCTGATAGATGTGTATGCCGGTCCATCCATAGCCCAGCGTTCGCTTACCAGTCGTCAAGACGACGAGCCTTACCTTAAGCAACGTCTGGCTACCGAGCATCGCGACCTGGCTTTCAACGCCGGCTTACGTGCTTCGCTGATGTTCAACCGCAATTTCCTGTTGCGTACCGGCTTGCACTATGATCAGTTTACCGAGGTGTTTGAATACATTGATCCAACCTCTGTTACCTACACCCTAAAATTCACCCCCGGTAACCCCATTCCGGATACCATTGGCGTACAATACGGCGAAAACTACCTGAAAACCTATAACCGCTACGGTGCATTGGATATCCCGCTGATGGTAGGCGTAGAAATGCGCAGCGGACGCAGTGGCTTTAACATCAACGCAGGCATTTCAGCCAACGTGTTGTTCTGGAAACGCGGCGCCATCATAGATCCGCAAACCCATGAACCGGTTCGTTTCGGAGGGAAAAAAGAAACCATTTCAGAAGAGGTGTTCCGCACTCACCTGAGTTTGAGCGCCGGAGCCACTGTGCAATGGTACTGGCATGTAACGCCCCGGACACGCCTGTTTGTAGAGCCTTCTTTCCGGCAGGTCTTGCGTCCGGTTACCCTTCAAAGTCATTCAGTAGACCAGCGATACAGCATTTTAGGCTTGCGTTTGGGCTACACCATGATTTTTTAACACAGTTTGAGGCAGCGAATTCTTCGACTGCATCATCTTGATAGTACAAAATGCCAATAATACGAGAATATATGTTTCGCTTACGCTGGTCATACGGGTTATTGCTGCTGGCTGTCCTGGGTTGCCGCAAGGATGTTGAAACGTTTCAACCCTATGCGCCATCTGCCTCAGAGCTGGGGTCGTTGCTGTCTGCCAGAGTGCCATCAACGGCAGCTGTTTCAACTTTTAATTTGAGCAATCTGGCCACCGATAAAGTGCTGGAAACTGCCAGTGGCGTACAGGTATTTCTGGTAGATACCGATCAACTTTTTGAAAAAGAAGGTACCAACGTCGTGGTGCCCTGCAGCACCTGTCCGGATCTGAAAATTGAAGTAACGGAAGTAACCGATAAAGGCGATATCATGGCCCGCGGCTTGCACACAGTAGGCGACAGCAACAAGGTGTTTGAAACGGCCGGCATGGTGCGCATTAAAGCCACCTGTGGAGGTCAGGCGCTGGAACTGATGTCTAACCGCAACCTGAAAGTACACATACCCAATGCCAATACCACGGCAGATTTCTGGTTGTTTGAGCAAAATACAGAGTTGTCAAAGCCCTGGTTGATCACGCCACGTCCGGTTTACGAAGCCGAATGGTCTGCAGCCACCGGCGCCATACAGGAAGGTTATGAATTGCTGATTTCACAATTAGGATGGTCAGCAGCGGGCAAGTTTGTTGAAGATCCCAACTCCAGTTTTTGCGTTCAGTTGCCCACCGGATTTGGCGAGCAGAATACGCTGAGCTACGTGGTGTTCAAGGACCGGCAGGTGGTGGTGCCGCTGGATTTTGATCTGGGTAAAAACCTGTTTTGCTTCCCAAAAATGCCGGTAGGCTACCTGGTTCAACCGGTATCCATCAGCAAACTGGGCGAATCCTTTTACCTTGGAAAAGCGCAAACGGAAGTAGGCACCAATGCCGTATTCCCGTTAAACAATCAAATTATGACAGAAGAGGCCGTTGTAAACATCATCAAAGGCCTGTAAAGATATCCGTGTTTAGTAATTTCGTACATAGCCGAGTCGGGAAAGTCCGTCTCGGCTTTTTTTATTGGTCATTTAGTAGTCATTTAGGTCATTTAGTAGTCATTTGGGTCATTTAGT
>DLXL01000182.1:13850-15223 GCA_003448025.1 Saprospirales bacterium
GGGTCATTTAGTAGTCATTTGGATCATCTGTGGAAGACTTGGAAAGAGCAGACATATGCCTCATTCAAAAGCATAGTCTTAAATGACTCCCAATGCCCAGCAAATGACCTAAATGACTAATAAATGACCTAAATGACCCGAATGACTATTAAATGACCCCAAATGACAACAACCTACCCCTTCATCTCTGCCGGAGTAAGCCTTCGGTAGTGGCCCATTTTGCTGTACTTGTCAATACGGGCTACAATACGTTCTTCCGGGTCCATGGGCATTACCTTGGCCAGTTCGGACTTAATGTGTTGTTTGAGAATTTCGGCCATTTGTTCCGGAGCGTTATGGCCGCCTCCGAGGGGTTCTTTCACGATCCCGTCAATGAGTCCGAAGGAAAGCATGTTATCTGCGTCGAGTTTCAGTGCTTCGGCAGCCTGCTCCTTGAAATCCCAGGAGTGCCAGAGGATAGAGGAGCATGATTCCGGGGAGATCACGGAGTACCATGTATATTCCAGCATAAACACTTTATCGCCCAGGCCAATGCCCAGTGCACCGCCGGAAGCGCCTTCACCGATGATATAGCAGAGAATGGGCACTTTAAGCTGTGCCATTTCAAAAAGATTGCGGGCAATGGCTTCTGCCTGACCGCGTTGTTCAGCTTCCAAACCCGGGAAAGCGCCGGGCGTATCAATGAGCGTCACCACCGGAAACCCAAAGCGCTCGGCCATTTTCATGAGGCGCAGTGCCTTACGGTAGCCTTCCGGGTTGGCCATACCGAAGTTGCGGTACTGGCGCATTTTGGTGTTCACGCCTTTTTGGTGCCCGATCACCACCACTGTTTGGCCATCCATATCGGCAAGGCCGCCCACAATGGCGTGGTCATCGCCTGCATAGCGGTCGCCGTGCAGTTCGATGAATTTATTGCACATGGTGGTTACATAGTACAGGGTGTAGGGGCGTTCCGGATGGCGGGAAAGCTGTACTTTTTGCCAGCCGGTGAGGTTGGCATATATTTCCTTGCGCTTTTGCTGGATCTTGGATTCAAGCTCGTTGATCATCGGACTCACGTCCAATTCGCCTTTTTCGCCTACTTCCTTGAGCTTTTCGAGCTGTTCGTAGAGGGCTTCCAGCGGCTTTTCAAAATCCATGAAAGTCATTGACATAGCGATGGTATTCGGTTGCGGTTTTTATAAAGGGCGGGCAAAGATACGTTTTGGACCCGTTATGTTGTGTTCAGGATTTTTTTGGGTTACTCAAGAAAATTTTTTCAAAAAAATTTGTCTGAACAAGAATAATGCATCTATCTTTGCCCCGCTTTTGAAGAAAAGCATTGGATCGGTAGTTCAGTCGGTTAGAATGCCGCCCTGTCACGGCGGAGGTCG
>DLXL01000182.1:15526-15683 GCA_003448025.1 Saprospirales bacterium
TCGAGTCCCGTCCGGTCCGCAAGAGGCTCTCAGCAATGAGGGCCTTTTTTGTTTGGAGGTGGAAAGGTAACCATTTTGAATTTGGATCGGTAGTTCAGTCGGTTAGCATGCCGCCCTGCCACGGTCCCGAGTGCTCGCATAGGCGTTCGGGAGAATT
>DLXL01000404.1:0-3725 GCA_003448025.1 Saprospirales bacterium
AAAGTATCCCGACCTCTGCGGCCTGAACGTTACCATCCCTTATAAAGAATTAGTGATCTCCCTTCTGGATCAACTCGATGAAACTGCCCGTGAGGTGGGTGCTGTAAATTGCATCAAAATGCTCAGCGATGGGAGGCTTATGGGGTATAATACCGATGTTACAGGTTTTGAACGATCTCTTTCTCGAATGGAGGGTTGGAGCCCCGGCCTTGGCGAGGCCCTTATACTTGGTACGGGTGGCGCTTCCAAAGCAGTAGCTTATGTATTGCGTAAACTTCAGGTGCCTTTCCATTGCGTTTCCCGAAATCCTTCCTCAGAGCAGGAAATAGAATATGAAAACCTGAATAGAGTGGCCGGAAATAGCCGTTTGGTAATCAACACCACTCCTCTAGGCACCTATCCTGAGATAAACCAGATGCCTCCTTTCCCGTTGGAGATGTTTCAAAACGGGATGTTTGTATTTGATTTAATTTATAATCCCGCCGAAACGCTACTTTTGCGCGAAGCCAAAAATCGGGGTTGCGTTGTAAAGAACGGACTGGAAATGCTGGAGCTTCAGGCAGAAGCCGCCTGGAAAATCTGGTGAACCCCGCCCCCCTGATATCAATATCTGCCTGTAGCCATGACCAAAATAGATTTTAGCAATACCGAAATTGCATTTGCCCACCTCAGTAATAAGGAATTAAAAAAAACAGCCTGGCTGTTCAATATGATGAACAAGCCCTTGCTGGTAAAATATGGCTCGGCGCTCGCACTCTGGGCCGTGGAAAATGGCATCCCGCTTTCTGAATGGGCGGTCAAGAAAACCATCTTTTCACAATTTGTGGGCGGCACTACCCTGCTCGACAGTCAGCCAAGTATTGAACACCTCGCTGCCTATCAAACACTGACTATTCTGGACTATGGTGCAGAAGCGAAGGAGACGGAACTTGATTTCAATCATACGATGAATGAGAACATCAGGGCCATTGATTTTGCTTCGCGCTCGGTAAAAAGTATCCCGGTGATCAGTACCAAAGTAACCGGCCTCATGCGTTTTGGTTTATTGGAACAGATCCAGTCGGCACAAACCTTGTCGCGGGAAGAGCTTTCAGAATACCGCAATGCCCTGAAACGCATTGATGCTATTTGCTACCATGCTTCCAAAAAGAATGTGGCCGTATTCATTGACGCGGAGGAAAGCTGGATACAGGATGCCATTGACCATTTGGTGTGGCTCATGATGCGCCGCTACAACAAAAAGCAGGTAGTGGTGTACAATACTTTCCAGATGTATCGTCACGACCGACTCAATTTCCTCACAGAAAGTTACGATCGGGCGAAAAATGAAGGCTTTATGCTTGGCGCCAAACTGGTACGTGGCGCCTATATGGAAAAAGAACGCGCCCGGGCCCAGGAAATGGGTTATCCGGATCCTATCAATCCAGACAAAGCAGCTACAGACGACTTGTACAATACCGCCCTTCGATTCTGCATCGATCATCTGGACACCATGGCGGTGTGCAACGCCAGTCATAATGCCGAAAGCGCCCTGTTGATGGTGGAATTGATGGATAAAAAAGGCATCGCGCACAACCACCCGAACACCTTGTTCAGCCAACTCTACGGCATGAGCGACAACATTACTTTCAACCTGGCCAAAGCCGGTGTTCGCGTGGCCAAATACCTGCCATACGGTCAGGTAAAAGAGGTGATTCCGTATCTGATTCGTCGCGCCCAGGAAAACACCTCCGTAACCGGCGATGCCGGCCGGGAGCTTAAAATGGTGCGGGAAGAGGTGAAGAGACGAGGGTTGTAGAAACGGGTTGAGTACATGCGTGAAGAGTACATGAATACATGATTGAAGAGGGAAGACGCTGGGCTTGAGATATAGGGGCGGCTACTCCGAACGAAACACGTGTACTAAAAAGAGAAGGCGCAAAGTCAGCGAAGTTTGATCCTTCGTGTCTTTGCGCCTTCATTATTTTCGGGTTACATCAGTTCCTGATTACAGGAAAACCGTGAATCCAACTTCAAGGGAAACGCCGCTATTCGTATTTTTTGATTCAACCTCTCCTCCCAGAAAGTCATCATAGGTGTCTTTAACCACAAAAGCACTGTAACCAAGTCCCAGATCAATAGAGACATTGGAATTTGGGAAAAAGGCAATTCCGGCAGATCCGCCAAAACGGGATAGGCTGGTGGGATTATCATCTTCTTCATCGTTATACTTGGATGTTACTCTTCCAAAACCGGCTCCTCCCATCACAAATACCTTCATTTTATCACCGGCAGGAAAGTAATACCTGAGTTCAGGACCTGCCATGAGTATATTTACAGAGTACTCATCCGGGTCGCTGCCGCCCTCTTCCTTCTGCTTTTGATTAAAAACATTCAGGTTTATCCCGGCAGAAAGGTTGTCGATCAGGAAATAATGGGCGCTACCGCTCAATCCAATTGTAGTACTCTTTTCCTTGACGTCACTTTCAACCCCGTCCGTTTCAGATTTTGAAGTGGTGAATCCTATTCCAAAAGCATTGGTAGGAGCCAGCAGGCTACCAGCGTCTGCAAAGGATGGGACAAAATTGTGCAGCCCAAAAGCTAAAGTGCCTTTGGTGGTTTGTGCCTGTAGTACCGCAACGGTAGCAGTGCAAAGAGCAATGATAGTAATGTGGTCTTCTTCATACGTGGTGAATGGTTAGAGGTGAACAATAAATATCAGGACAATATTAACGATTAATCAAACATTGCGCACGTAATTATACGTTTTTTTTCACCGATCCATGGCAGGGGCACTACCTTCGCTTATATGAACTGGCCTGCTGCACTGAATGCCTTTAAAGCTTATTTGTTGTTGGAGCGCTCCATGAGCTCAAACACCATTGAGGCTTATCTGAATGATGTAGGTAAATTCGTGCAATGGCTGGAACTTGAAGGCCGGCAGCTTCCTCCCCTTTCTGTAAAGCCGGATGAACTCACCCAATTCATCCTTTGGGCCAATGCGCTTGGTCTGGAGGCCAGCACACAAGCCCGGCTCATTTCCGGACTCAGGGCCTTTTATAAATACCTGATGGTGGAAGATCTACTGGACGACGACCCTTCCGAGTTGCTTGAAAGTCCACGCATGCGCAGGAAAATCCCGGAGGTACTTAGTGTGTATGAGATTCAAACAATGCTTGATGCTGTGGATCTTTCCGACCCTCAGGGGCAACGCAACCGGGCCATCATGGAAGTGCTGTATGCCTGCGGCCTGCGGGTAAGTGAATTGGTGAATCTGCGCCTGACACAGTTATTTCTGGATGCAGGATTTCTGAAAGTAATCGGTAAAAACAATAAAGAGCGCCTCGTGCCGATTGGCGCAGATGCCGTAAAATTCCTGAAAATTTACCTGGAAGATGTCAGATCATTACAGGAAAACATCAAAAAAGAAGCAGAAAATGTGGTGTTTCTCAACCGAAGAGGAGGAAAGATGAGCAGGGTAATGGTGTTTCTCATTGTCAAAGAAATGGCTCAAAAAGCAGGCGTTCACAAAAATATCAGCCCGCACACCTTCCGGCACAGCTTTGCCACCCACCTCGTGGAAGGCGGTGCCGACCTCAAGGCCGTTCAGGACATGCTTGGTCATGAAAGTATCACCACTACCGAGATTTACACCCACCTCGACACCGAGTACCTCAAGGAGACTATCTACCTTTACCACCCGAGATTGAAGATGGGGTTTTTGTGTTTTAGTGTTTTGGTGTTTT
>DLXL01000404.1:3981-5053 GCA_003448025.1 Saprospirales bacterium
CGCCAACTAAAACACCAAAACACTGAAACACTAAAACACTGGTAAAACCACATTATGAATTACTGGCTTGTCAAATCAGAACCTGATGTATATAGCTATGACCAATTAATTAAAGAAGGTCGTGGCCGATGGGATGGTGTGCGCAATTACCAGGCGCGCAATAATCTTCGTGCCATGAAGGAGGGCGACTTATGCCTGTTTTATCATTCCAACATTGGCCTGGAGGTAGTTGGTGTTGCCCGGGTAGCACGCGAACATTACCCGGATCCTACTGCTGAAAAAGGCGACTGGTCTTGCGTGGATCTGGAACCCTATAAGTCTTTTCAGCGTCCGGTACGACTTGCGGAAATCAAATCACATCCGGCACTTCAGCAACTTTTACTGGTCCGCAACGGACGTTTGTCGGTAATGCCTGTACAGTCTGACGAATTTTTCACGATCCTCGGCATGGGGGAAACCGATCTTTGAGCCATGATGTATCAATATAACTTTGGAGGCAGGAACGTAAATCAGTTTCCGGGTGGAGGACTGGGATGTTTTTTGTTTGCTATCCTGCTGATTGTGGGAGGGTATTATCTTTTACAGGGGCTGTATTATCTGCTTTTGTGGGCTGCGCCCGCGCTCCTGGTGCTGGCTGCTGTTATCAACTGGCGTGTCTTCCCGGACACCATAAAAAGCTGGATACGCACCATGGAAAGCAGCCCGGTGAGCGGATTGTTATCGCTGGCGCTGGCGGTACTGGTATTCCCTTTCTTTTCGCTTTATATGTTTCTTAAAGCCCTGGGCTATCGAAAAATGGAGCAAATCCGGAAAGAATTTGGCGACCGGGAAGGCTATACCCGGGCAGAAGAGGAGTATGCTGATTTTGAAGAAATAGAAAGCACCCCTAAATCAACACCAAAGGTGGAAGAGGAAATCCCTCCCCCACCTCCAGCTCAGGAAAAACCCCCGAAAGGGCAAAATCCTTACGATACGTTTTTTAATTAACGGCCTACGGTGGACGATGGGAAAAAACACATAAACCCCACATAAACCACATAAACCATAAATAAACCCCATAAACAGCCCGGAA
>DLXL01000404.1:5371-8991 GCA_003448025.1 Saprospirales bacterium
CCGGGATACATAAACCTCATAAACTCCCTACCGAAACACCTGCAGCGCGCTGTTATTATTCGCCACAACGAAAGTGCGTTTTCCATTGGCGCCTTTTACGATGGCCAAATCACGTGCATCGCGCATGGCCCAAAACCCGCTTTGGAGGTTATTAACCCAGGTAAAGTTTCCTTTCCCATCTCCGGCGAGAAAGACCCCATTGCCAGCGTCGTAACGCCCGGTGCCTACTTCCATGCCATATTTGTTTCCGGCCATGAGCAGATCTAAATGCCCGTCGCCGTTCAGATCCTCGGCCACAATGCCCTGAATAGCTGAAATCTGTACCTGATAAGGCAAGCTGCGACGAACCATTTTACCACCCTGATTTTCCCACCAGCAGGTTTCCATATCATTGGCCACCAGTTTCAGCGCATCCTTTAAACCACTGCCCCACATTTCTTCAATGGGCGTTTGGGAATAGCTGATGGCATAGAGGTATTTCTTCTTAAGGCTGGGAATTTGTTTTACCATAACCTCTTTTTGTACCAGTGGAAAGCTGTTTTTACCTTCAAACATGGTAACAATAGGGTCCAGGGTGCCATTGTTGTCAAAATCTTTGGCATAGCAACTGAAAGGAGCATCCGGGCTGGTGGTAAACCTGGTGTTGATACCAAAATTTCCGGTTATCAGATCAGTATCTCCGTCCTGATCCACATCTGCCAGTTTAAGGCTGCACCACAGGCCATTGCTTTTGCCAAGGCCCAATTGCTCCGTGATATTGCTGAGTTTACCTCCATTCATTTTAAATACGGAAACCGGCATCCATTCGCCTACGGCAACCAGTTCGGCCTGACCGTCTTTATCGAGGTCAGCCCAGGCAAGATCAGTTACCATACCACAGCGGGCAAAATCACCTCCTACTTCCTCTGTTACATCCGTCAACTTATTACCATCGTTGCGCAAAATGAGGCTACGCGGCGTAAGCGGCCATTTATCCGGCACCAGGCGTCCGCCAACAAAGAGATCGGCATCGCCGTCTTTGTCGTAATCGTGCGCTACTACCCGCAAGCCTATATCGCCCAACGCGGTTGGCACTGCGCCATTGGCTTTGGCAAAATTGCCTTTACCATCATTGAGGTAAAGCCGGTTTTGCCAGAGTTTATCGCGTCCCTGAGCAGGTGCATCAAATCCGCCGCTCACCACAAACAGATCCTGATCTTTGTCGCCATCAAAGTCAAAAAACACGGCGCCATGGTCTTCATAGGCTTTCTCTGCGTCCCAGAGCGCCTGATTGCTTGCTTTAAAACTGCCATCCGGGTTCTGCACATATAAAGCTGCCGAAGCATTGAACGCATTACCTACAAAAAAATCTTCCAGCCCATCGCCATTTACATCAGCGGCCGCGGTAAGTGGCCCTAGTTCGCTTTCCATCCAAACCATGAGCGGGTAATTCTCGAAGTCGTTGAATTTGCTCTCTTTATGCACAAAATTCACTCCGGAACCGGCCGTATTTTCTGTCAGGAGGTTTTGAGCCGGAGTAATCGGAACCAGGGAAGCTACGTAGCCGGAAGCATTGGCCCAATCCAGTTGCAGACGCTGATTCACCGGCACGTTATTCATCACCTGTGTTTTACCATCTGGCCAGCGCACACTTAGTTTCGTGATTTGCGACTCCTGTCCCATACCAAAATGGATCAGGTGTTCCGAACAGGAGAAAATGCCCCGGTTAGGGCTGATTTCCTGATACTGGATTTTGCCATTACCGTATTCAATTAATACAGAGGCGCCTACGGCAAATGGATTTTGAGGGCTGCCTTTCAGTTTAGCCTGAATGAAATTGCCTTTATTTTGCTCGCGTGCCTGGTTTTTAAATACAAATGCCGGGTCTTCCAGATTGTTTACCACCAGATCCAGATCGCCGTCCAAATCAAGATCTGTCCAGGCAGCACCGCAGGACCAGGTGGCCTTCATGGTTGCCCATTCACCTCCTTTATCCTCAAATTTCCAGTCGCCTTTGTTCTGGAAAAGAAAGTCCCGGATCTTATAGGAAGGCACAGAGTTCAGGTATCCTTCCAAGGTTTTAAATTGCTCAATAATCTGCTGAGTGCCGCCTTTGTCGTTCTTCATGATCTTCATGAATTCCGCGTGGTCAATATGGTGGATTTCCCGGCGGTAGCCATTACTTACATAGATATCGCGCAGCCCGTCGTTATCAAAGTCAGCAATCAGGTTGCTCCACGACCAGTCGGTACGGTACACACCGGCCTGACAGGCTATATCGCTAAAGGTTCCATTGCCGTTATTGCGTTGCAGTACATTATGTGTAACGGGTTCCAAAATACCACTTTGTACCAAAGACAGGTACAAGCTGTTGGTATTGGATATTTTGAGCGTTTTATGGCGGTAGTTATTGGCCGGCATCATATCAACGGCATAAATATCGATCAGGCCGTCGTTGTCAAAATCGGAAATGTCCGTACCCATGGAAAACTGAGTATTGTGTCGGATCCTTTTGTCAAGTTCATCTGTAAAGCCTCCTTTTCCGTTGTTTATGTACATACGGTCGGGCTGCAGGAAGTCGTTGGCTACATAAATATCCGGAGCGCCATCACGGTTTAAATCGCCCATGGATACACTCAGACCGAATCCACGATTCCAGATACCGGATTGTTGGGATACATCCGTGAATTTCCCGCCATCGTTGCGATAAAAGCGGTCGGAATCCAGCGGATCTTTAGGCGCCATATTGGCGATCATGGTACCGTCAGGGAGTTGTTTCGACTCAATTTTATTGGCAAAGACCATGTCTTTGGGGTAGTTTAGCAAATAGAGGTCCAGATCTCCATCGCCGTCGCCATCAAAGAAATTGGCGCCGGTAGTGGCGCTCTTATCGTCGAGCCCGTATTCTTTGGCTCGTTCGGTGAAAGTCAGATTACCGTTGTTGATGTAGAGTTTATTTCTCCGCTCTTCATTTTCAAAATTACCTGCCCTGCAAACGTACAGATCGAGGAATCCATCGGCATTAATATCTATAGCTGCAGCAGCCGTTTCAAACCCTTCTTCGGAGACAAGGCCGGCGGATTGGGTAATATCCTTGAATTTGAGATTTCCCTGATTCTGGTATAACCGGTTTTGCCCGTTGGTACAGATAAAGTATATATCGGGAAGGTTATCGTTATTAAAATCGCCGATAGCTACGCCACCACCGTTATAGATATTAACATTCGTAGCAAAGTTATTTGCCTTGGTTTCCACGATCTGATTTTGGAAATCAATCCCGGTTTCTGCAGGTTCCAGTAGTTGAAGCAACGGGGCTTTTGCGATCAGGGTTTCTTCCACACCATGCATTTTACCCAGTTTATATACTTCTTCTTCCCCGGGCCAGAATTTCCAAACAGCCACACCTGCAGCCACAACGGCAAGACCTATCCATAACCATTTTTTAGGGAACGGCTTGCGCGGAGTTGATTCCTTCTGCGGACTTTGAACAACTTTTTTCGACTTCTTACTCATGTCGGAATATCAAATTTGAGACACAAAAATAGTGCGTTGAGAGCGCTTTCCCCCATAAACCCCATAAACCTTCCCGGAATATCATTCCGGAATACATAAACCCTCATAAACCTTCCCGGAATATCATT
>DLXL01000514.1:0-1905 GCA_003448025.1 Saprospirales bacterium
AAGACCGGGACGTAACGCTGCGTTACCTGGCGGCCCTGTCGTTTGCCTCGGTGAAAGACACCAATGCTATTTCTGCTCTGGTACCACTATTGCAGGATCCGGTGGAAGACATTCGCATTGCCGCCGCTTTTTCTCTGGGCCAGATAGGTTCGCCCAAAAGTGAACAACACCTGATTGATGCCTTCATTGCAGAAGATTCCCTTTCCCAACATCAGCGGTTCAATGCCACCATTTTGGAGGCAGTTGGCAAATGCGGTACTCGCAAAAGTCTCAAAAACATTGCTGCCATCAGCACCTATCAAACAGCTGACACCCTTCTATTACTCGGTCAGTGCCGGGCAATCCTGCACTTTGCCGTGCGCGATTCGTCGGTGATTGAGCCTGCGGCCACCCAGTGCATGGTGGATTATGTTGGCGATGAAAAAATACCTACTCCGGCCCGACTGGTTGCAGCCTATTATCTGGCCCGCGCCAAAGGGGTAAAGCCAGATAGTGCACAATCTGTTACCCTTGGTTTGGGTTTTGTTCGGGCCACCAATGCTCCGGAATTGCGCGCACAAATTGCTCAGGCGCTAGGCAAATCCGGCAGTACACCCGCCTTTGGAATGATCTCCAAAGTGATCAAAACGGAACAGGACTGGCGGGTTAAATGTGAGCTGATCAAAGCCCTGGGTACCTTTTCATATGACACTTCAAGGGTACTTGTAGCTGAAAAATTGTACGACCCAAACCCACATGTGACCAACGCGGCAGCAGCGTTTTTTGTACAAAATGGCAAGCCTCAGGACGGCGAATGGTACTGGCGCATGGCTCGTGACAATGCCGGCTGGCCAGTTCCTGTCCAGATTTCCTTGTATCGGGCGGCCAACAAAAACCTCTCCTTCCGGGGTGATTCCACTGCCAAAGCGGATTTAAACTGGCGCTTAAAACAGATATTCCAGCAATCTAAAAATCCCTACGAACGTGCTGCTTGTTTGCATGCGTTAGCAGAACATGGCTGGAACTACTCCTGGATTCATCAATATGGGTTCAATGACGCATCGCCGGCGGTTAAAATGGCTGCCACAGAAGCGCTGGTCAATATCATGAAACGGCCCGATTTCTGGGCGCACTTCGGAGAAGGCGGCAAGGGCGTTCGCCGCACCCTGTACAACTACACCAGGGAAATTGTGGCCGGTGGCGATCCCGGCATGATGCTCAGTGTTGCACCGGCATTTTCCAAAGATAATCCACTGAATTTCAGGGACATTAGAGACTCCACCCGATTAATCGATTTCCGCGAGGCCATGGGCAAACTCAAGATGCCACGGGATTTTGAGGCCATCGTAGAAATGCAAAAAGTAGTAGCGTATCTGGAAGGGCAACCTGCACCTGCCATGCCTAAAATACCATACAACCACGGCATCGACTGGGGTCGTATGCAAGTAGTAGGACCGGCAACAGAGGTTACCATTCAGACCGCTAAAGGCAATATAGTGCTGGAACTCTGGCCGCAATGGGCGCCGGGTTCAGTAGCCAATTTTATTGAGCTGGCCAGTACCAATTTCTATAATGGCAAACCTTTCCACCGGGTAGTATCCAACCACGTTATCCAAAGCGGCTGTCCACGAGGCGACGGCTCCGGATCCCTTGATTATTCCCTGCGTACGGAAATCGGACTGGTCTGGTATGATCAGCCCGGATTACTGGGCATGGCCTCCTCAGGTTTTGATACGGAAGGAACACAGTTCTTCATCACCCACGGCGCCCGGGTACACCTCGACGGCAAATACACCATCTTTGGCCGGGTAAAATCCGGCCTGGACGTGGTGGACCAGATCCAACAAGGGGATGTGATGGACAAAGTAACCGTCAAATACTAATGGGGAAGGCGCAAAGTGAGTACACGAAGGCACAAAGGCGCGA
>DLXL01000514.1:2184-2506 GCA_003448025.1 Saprospirales bacterium
GCACTTAGTGCCTTGTCATAGGTAAGAAGACCTCCGCCATCATGCACCTGGCGGAGCCACCGCCATAGGTTTCAATGGTATGAATGGGGGCGTGGAGCAACTGGGTGTGATTTTCCAGTTTTTGCACCTGCGCGGGTGTGAGTGCATGAAAGGCGGTGCTGGACATCACGAGAATGGTGTGGTCGCTGGTGTTGCGTACCTGGAGCATATTGCCGGCAAATGCGTTCATTTGATCCAGGGTAATGTCTATGATTTCCTTATGAGTTTCCCGGAATTTGTTTTCCAACATACGGCGTTCGGCAGCATCGCGCACAGAATCCAT
>DLXL01000514.1:2644-3066 GCA_003448025.1 Saprospirales bacterium
CAGATCACTACAAAGGTTTCGCCCAGGGCCATCATCACATTGGTGTGGTAAATATCTTGTCCGTTGGCATCAACAGCATGGAATACCACTTTTTGATAACCCATTTGCTGGCATAATTCTTCCAGCAGATCTGCATCTGTGCGCTGGCTCAGACAGGCATAGGCTAAGCGGTTCTGATGGTCAAAAATGATACTTCCGGTGCCTTCCAGAAAAATGTTTTTAGCTTCATTGTTTTCCAGGCAGATCCGTTTTTCTGAATGGTAACCTTGCTCTAATACGGTATCAATAATGGCGTCGCTGCGTTCGAGTCGGCGTGTAGGAGCAAACATGGGGTAGGTAACCATATATCCTTCCTGGTGAAAAGTTACCCAGTTATTGGGAAAAACCGCATCCGGCTTTACCGGACTGGCGGTGTCATGTGC
>DLXL01000514.1:3208-3427 GCA_003448025.1 Saprospirales bacterium
ACGATCACATCCACTCCGGCAGCCCTGAGTTGGGCTACAAATCCATCAAACTCCTGCATGGCGCGCTCCCGCATTTCGGCAGGGGTGAGTTTGCCATCCCTGCTTTGAAAAGCGTTGTTAGCGGCAGTTTCTTCATTAAAGGCAAAATTGGCCGGACGGACCATCAGAATGTGGGGGGTAGTTTGTTGACGCATTTTTTAGTGTTTTGGTGTTTGGGTG
>DLXL01000635.1:0-205 GCA_003448025.1 Saprospirales bacterium
CAGTTCTACGCACTGCGGACCCAATTCAGTGCAGTCATACGTTACGGAGGATAATGGATTGCCTGATGCGTCTAATGGGAAACCAGTTCCCTGGCCACATTTTCGGATCCCGATTTGCAACTGTTGTTCCGGCGTGCAATTATCCACAGTCGTCTGCAGAAAATCTGACGCATAGAGTTGTATCATACCGGTTGGCATGATGTTT
>DLXL01000635.1:372-1410 GCA_003448025.1 Saprospirales bacterium
AGACAGACCGTTCAGGCATACAACGGTTGGAGCTTCGCAATCCTTTACCGTGAATGAATACTCGTATTCTTTGTTATTACCGCAGCCATCTGTAATAAACCATTTAATCTTATGCGTGCCATGAGGAAGTTCAGGAGTAACAAAGTTATTCTGCTGTTGCTGGGTATTCCATCGCACGCAAGCTGTTTTAAGGTTGCCTACAACAGTTTCCTGAATCGCAAAGCCATATTTTTGATTCAGGTCAACTGAGCGCTGATCAAATTCCCGAACAGTACCTCCACTGAAATTTGGAGTTCCAAGATTGTTATATCTTACTTTGTTCCAGCCCAGCCCGGCCAGCCCGGTATTGACCGAATTCACTACGGTTTCCATTGTACCGTCTCCATCCAGATCTAAAAACAGCAAATATTCGATGTTAATATTTGATCCGGAACAGGCATCGGTAGCTGTGATACACAGATCAACAGGCTCCTCACAAAGGTCATTACTCTGGATACCTGCATCCCACCAATAACTTTCGTTCCATAAACCATGGTCATTTTCTGTAAACCAGGCCTGGTTGTCGCAATCCGGCACTACATATTCTCCTGTGGGCGCCTGCTGGTCTACCACTTTAATGATTTGCTTGTACCGATAGCAATTGGCATCAGATTGGTAATAAGTACAATAATTGGTTGCTGTTGGATCAGACGGTGTGATTTTGGATATCGTAGGCGCCCATGGGGCAAGTGTACCACAAGCAGATACCACCGGACCAGGCAGATTGCTGGGATGATTTCCAATAGCATTTGGATTTGGATTGGGCACTTCTATACAATCCAGATTTGGATTATAGGTACACCAGTTGATAATCATCCAGTTCCGTTCTATTTTGAAACAGGCATCCGGAACTACTGTATACACAACATCCTGATTGGAAACCCCCAATAACTCACAGTCCTCTCCAAAGAAAACCGGTTCTCCATAGGTGCCTGAACCATCGCAAACCGTCACAACCACATCATTCGGGAATTTAATGAAATATTCCTGTTTATAATT
>DLXL01000635.1:1559-7189 GCA_003448025.1 Saprospirales bacterium
GTTTATAATAGACCAATATCCGCTGGGTACATTGGCTTGAATTACCATAACAGTCATAGGTTTTGAAGGTGCGTGTAATGGTTCCTTTATTACAAACGGTATCAAAAAGGGCATAATTAACCGAATGTGTTAAACCAAATTGCCCCATGAATACCTGGGAGGAATCCAGACAGCAATTATCTGACACGTTCGGAATGCCATAACTCCATAAACTTGGATCAAAGTTTTCGCAATTCACATTCGCTTGTGCCGGAGGCAGGCATGTGGGTTTAATTCTATCTTGTACTTCTACCAATACCATACAATCATTTGAATTACCATTGCAGTCAAAGACTCTGAATGTTACCATTACGGTATTTCCTATGTCGCTGCAGCAGAATTTAACCGTATCGCTGAATAATGTATCTGTACAATCATTCACTTCTGCCCGTGCCACTTCGAAATTTCCAAGACAACAGTTATCATAAGAACCATCATCAAAAGTTGATGCATTAACCAGAGCCATACCATTCGACCCCAATGCAACCGTAGTAAATTCATCACAGGCTGCAACCGGCGGCGCTAAATCCTTCACTTCCAGATCAAATTGGCAGGAATGGGTATTACCGCAATCATCCTGTGCGATATAGGTTACTTTTTGAACACCTACAGGCAAACAAGTGGTAAAACCAAAAACACCCAATGTATCACTATCCCAAAGGTTATTCCCGGGGAAATTTTGCAGGGTTCCCTGAATAGGTATGGTATTGATGGGGTCGCCAGTAAATGGATCAAAAGTTTCAATAAAACCGCTAAGATTTAAAATGCCTGAACAATGATCCCGAATGATAATGTCCGGCAAATCTGCATTGGCACAACAATCAAACGGATTGACAGAGACAACCATGTTATCCGGACAAGTAAATTCCGGCCCTTCCTCATCCGTAACCCGGATAGTCTGGATATGATTTAATATCATTCCGGTACATGCGTCAATAATGGTCCATTGCCTGAATATGGTATACGTCCCTTCGCATACAGGAACTACTAAATCCGTAAAACTGGCATTCACATTACAACCTATAGGGAACCCCATGAAATAAGGAAATCCCTGCAATCCCTGATCTTCAATCCATTCAGGCGTTGGATATGGATCCAGGCAGTCAAAACCTGGCAGCGTTATGTCGTCATAATTTGGAGGAAGGTCAATGTTCTGGAAATTGGGGCGAAGAAAACTTATCACCTGCACACAGGTTGCAGTATTCCCGCTGGCATCTTTAGCCGTCCAGGTCCGGTTGATGATTTTTGTTAATCCGGAAGCACAATTTTGAGGAATCTCTGAATCTGTCCAGGTCAGTGTAAATCCCTGACAGTCCATAACTGACGGATAAGCATCATCAATGTTAAGGATGTTTTGAAAAAACAAAGGACTGACATCCGGCACATTACATGGCACCGTAATTGGTTTGCATATAATTACCGGTGGCGTGTTGTCCTGAACTTTTATCATTCCGCTACAGGTATTCCCGCTGGGCAAATGAGTCACTCTTGCCACACACATATCACCAATATCGTCCGCATCCACTACTGCAGGCAACCATGGTCCGTTTCCAAGGGGTGGTGTACAATCTAACTCAACAATATAATCATCGAAACACAAATACGACCCTTCCAGAATCATATCAGGGTTAATTACTTCTATACAATCGTCGCCCAGGGCTACAAAAACCAGGTCATTACATACCAGATTAGAAGGTGTAGCAACTACATTTACAATCTGGGTAACGGTTTGTATGCATCCCGGATCGTTTGCCCCAAAAGCCTTGGGCGTACCCCCGTTCACGGTATAGGAAATAATATATTGACCAATGCCCTGAGAAGGATCAAATTGTGTTGCCGGTATCCCGTTTACGGTGAAACCCTGACTAATAATGTTGGCATCTCCAGGTTGACCAGCAAGGTTTACCGGATCAGAATATAAGCAGAATGGTCCATTCAGATCGGTTGTAATGACCGGATCCGGATATTGACAAGTATTGCTTAAATTGAAAACAGTACCCAAACCATTGCTTAAAGAAAGGCTGTAACCCACAGCATCAACATGTCTTCCATCCAGGGAAAACATATTTCCTCCAATATTTTGTAATGGAGTACCATTGGGCAATGAAACAGGCGCCGAGGGTGGAGCCGGACTCCCTGCTGAATAAAATCCTGCAGAGGAAAGTATGGTCCAGTTTTGGTTACTAGGAGCATTAACCTTGATGGATTCCCCAAACTGGCTGTTGGTCAGATTTGTACCGTTGTTAAGGCAAACACAAGCATTGACTATTTGTGCGCTGCAATTAAACACGGTTATGATTGCTGAGCCAGTCATGGTTCTGGAACATGCACCCTGTGCATGGGTAGCCACAACGGTGTAAGTACCAGGAGCTACCGGAGATCCAAAATTAAGTGCGCCACCAGTGCCTGCCAATGGCACGCCTGCCGGATTTCCATTTAACAATAATTGATAATTGACATTCAATTGAGATCCACTTAATCCTACCGGCACACCTACCTGGTCAGTGTTGCAAACCAGGCCTCCTCCGGTTACTACAAATGCTGCCGGCGTTGGATTAACCAATACCGTTGCCGTAATCACATTTCCCTGACACCCATTTGCAGTTGGTGTTATCGTAAAGGTAACTGTCACAGGTGCATTGGTTGTATTCACCAGCGTACCACTGATATTACCTGAACCTGCGGCTGGAATGCCGGTCACAATAGCAACATTATCCCTGGTCCAGGAATAAGTTGCCCCCTGCATGTTGCTGGATAGTAAGATGGTTGTGATTGGATTTCCGGAGCAAATAGTTTGCATTCCGGGATTTGCCATCGCTTGTGGTGCATTCAGGATGGTTACCGTATAATCCAATGTTGGACCTTCACATGATACATTGTTGTTGGTAAAAACAGGTGTTACCGTAAAGGTGGATACAATGGCATGATTGGATGGATTATTGGAAATGTACGAAGGTACATTACCATTCCCTGATACAGGCATCAGTCCAATATCCGGAGTGGGAACGGTACGTGTCCAGGTAAAAGTGGTGCCTGGTATATTGCTACTAAAAACAGTAGCCGGGACTTGTATTCCTGGGCAATGCTCCTGATTAGCTACCGGATTTACCCTTGGTAGCGGGTTAATGGTAATCGTGAATTGAATAACCGGTCCGGGGCACATAACACCATTATTTTCATACGTAGCCTGGACACTGAACACCGACGATATCGGACTGTTAGTAGTATTATTTGCGGTGAACGATGGAATATTGCCCATTCCGTTCTGCAATGCCAGTCCAATGGCGGTATTGGTGTGCGACCAGGCTAATGTGGCGCCCAGCACATTGCTTGATAAGGCTATTGCAGGAACTACCGCACCCGAACAATAGGTCATATTCTGCACAGGATTCACCTCAGGCACCGGATTAACGGTTATGGTAAACTGCTTAGGAGATCCGGTACAACTTACACCATTTTGCGTAATAGTTGCTACTACTGAAAACGTAGCGGTGATTGGGAAATTACCCGAATTGGAAGCTGTAAATGATGGCACATTTCCAGTACCATTCGTAGAAGGCAACCCTATATTTTCATTCGTTCTTGACCAGCTAAAAGTAGCGCCTGGCACATTGCTGGTAAATAGTACAGAAGGTACCATATCTCCATCGCAATAGGTCATATCCATTACGGCATCTACCTCTGGCAGTGGAAGTACTGTGATGGATACAGATTGGCTGTTGCCTGGTTCGGCACATCCGGTTGCATCCTCTATGGATATCAGTTTATAGGTTGTATTAACCAAAGGTGTGACATTGACTGTTGTCATATCCATACTGGCATTCCCATCCATGTCATCATTGATAATGACATCAAAATAGGAAGTATCCATAGCACTTGTTTCACGTATAGTAGCTGTATAGGGCGGCGTTCCATTCAAACCGGTCACTTTTAAGGTGGTTGATTCACCCGTACAAATGGTAGATGGCGCATTGGTTGCCAGGACCATCGAAGAGGATATTTCGCAACAACCAAATACAATCTCATCTTCAACACAACCAAAACCAGGTTTACAAATCGTAAATATGGCAGACTGACCAGGCGCCACTACCTGAGATTGATTGGACACTATATTGCCCATATTGTCGAGTACCCTCATATCCAGCACTAACTGACCGGCATTATTCCCGGTAAAGGTTACTTCAATGGTATAGTTATTCTTAATTTGAATGGCAGCACTACAATTCGTAGCCCCCCCGGCAGGATCAGGAACGCCTACATTGAAGAAAAGGGCATCAAAATTACCCTGTGCTGTCATAAAATTAGCCATACCGGAACAATCATCAGAGAACATTTCTCCCATGGGTCCGTTTTTTACATTGAATATGATGTCCAGGCATCTATAAATGTTTTGATTTCCGCAACAATTCGTACCCATACTTTGGGATGTGCAAAATTGTTGCCCAACAATATTCAATGGACCATTTGGTGTTATGTCAATTTCATATCGGGAAACATTACCGCTAGGATTGCATTGCGCTTGCAATGAATCCGGCATAATCAAGCCAATGAGTATGTTGATAAGCAGCAATGACCAAATTTCAAACCCCTTTTTTTGAAAGATGCCATTGCTTTGGGTCAAGGAACATGATTCCTTACCGTGAATGTTTAAAGCAGTCATAGTTATTTAGTTTTCTCATAGTGATAATTAGATCTCAGGCAACTTTGACCTTGCCGGGGATCATAGAACTACATGGCATGTGAGCGATTTATATACCGGGGTTGAAAAGTCAATTCTGACCTCCGGCAGCAATTTCAAAACATGCTAAAAAGGCATCGCATTCTTGTCTCACCTTACAGGCTTGGGAATCTCACCTTTATGGATACAAAGGTCTTACAGTGGGAAAGGCTGCAACAGGACAGCAGGATGAGTACTATTACCCAGTACATTATACACCAAATAGGCACATAAAAGCATTAAATAACTGATTATCAACCAATTAAACAATTTAAAATAAAACTTAATTTATCTATTTTTCAATATATAAATATCCTTTTCTTCTTGTTTTCGATTCTTTTTCTCAGCTGAATTTGGGTATTTAATTGCTCCCGGGAAAAACTACCTTTGCCCAATAGCAAACTTATCCTCCTATGCTCAACGCCGATCTGCTTCAATTCCTGTACGAGCTAAGCCACAATAATAACCGCGACTGGTTTGAAAAAAACAAAAAGCGGTATGAGGCAACGGTCAAAAAACCATTTGAGCAATTTGTCGGTGTGTTAATTGACAAACTCAAATCCCTCGAACCGGGGTTTCAGATACAACCCAAAGATTGTATTCACCGGATCTACCGCGACACGCGGTTCTCTGCGGATAAAACGCCTTATAAAACGCATGTATCGGCTATTTTTACACCAAAAGGCAGGCAGAGCATGGAGTACCCGGGATACTATTTCCATCTTGAATTTGGCAATTTAATGCTGGGTGGAGGCGCTTATTTTCTCGATAAAGAACCTCTTTATATGGTTAGAAAAGCGATCGCACAGGATCCAGATGCCTTTAGATCAGTTGTACAAGATCCTGAGTTTGTTCGATACTATGGCGCTGTCCT
>DLXL01000635.1:7332-42800 GCA_003448025.1 Saprospirales bacterium
ACATAAGGTCCTTCCTGCTGAATTTAAAGTGGCCGCCAGCAAGGAGCCTTTGTTGGCAAACAAGCAGTTTTACTTCATGGCCGAAATGGACCCGGAAGTTTGTTTGAAGCCCAATTTTGCGGATTATGTTTTGAATTATTTTGAAGCCGGGAAACCATTTAACGATTATTTCAGGCAGGCAATAGGCCTAAAAATCTAACTATGAAACGACTATCATTTTATGCCTTTCTGGTTTCTGCAACGCTGATTGTATTATCTGTAGTTGCCTATTATCCCAAATGGGAAAAACCTGCTACAGAAGCTACCTTGAGCTGGGATGTATCAGGGTATTACCTGTATCTGCCGGCAGTATTCATCTATCATGACATCACGAATTTGACATGGTGGGGAACCATAGAGCAAAAATATCAGCCTGGACCCGGCATGGGGCAGGCATTTAAACATCCGGGGGGGCATTTCGTCATGAAATATCCGATGGGCCAGGCGCTACAATTTTTACCCTGGTTCACGGTTGCTCATTTACTTGCCGGGCCATTGGGTTTTGAGCCCGACGGATTTTCAAAACCTTATCAGGTAGGCATTGGCCTGGGTAGTTTGATCATAGCCTTGTTGGGCTTATGGTTATTACGAAGAATTATGCTTCAATACTTCAGTGATCAGGTTACGGCCCTCGTATTGATTTGTATGGGTATTGGGAGCAATTATCTGGAATATGCAGGAATAACCGGAGCGATGACGCACAACTGGCTGTTTACCTTAAACTGTCTCCTTATTTTAGCCAGTATTCGCTTCCATCAAACCCCAACGTATGCAACTGCTGCTGTAATCGGGCTTTTGGTTGGCTGGGCAACCATTACCCGGCCTACCGAATTGGTTTCTGTTGTTATTCCATTGCTTTGGGGAGTAGGATCACTATCGCAGTTAAAAGTCAGAATGAGCCTTTTTCGAAAAGAATGGCTAAAATTGACCCTTGCCGGAGTTGTTGCAGCGGCCATAATTTTTTTACAACCCCTGTATTGGAAATATGCCACCGGGGAGTGGATTGTATACAGTTATGAAGAGCAGGGATTTACCTGGTTTCCGCCACATATAGAGGATGTCTTGTGGAGTGCCAAAGCTGGCTGGCTGGTTTATTCTCCTATCATGGCTTTCGCCATTATCGGGCTCTTTTTACTGCGCAAGCAATTGCCTGCAGTTTTTCCTTCTGTTGCAATCTATTGTCTTACAGCCCTTTATATCACTTCTGCTTGGGATATCTGGTGGTATGGCGGAAGTCTGGGCCAACGAGCCATAGTACAGGCATACCCTCTTTGGGCCTTTGGTTTGGGTGCTTTCTGGATCTGGGCCTCCCAAATTCCGTTGCGCAAACTGATTTTTGGCGGCGTTGCCCTGGTTTGTATCTACCTGAACATCTGGTACGGTCATCAGGCCCATTTAGGAGGACAGTTTCATGCCGAACAAATGACCCGACAATATATCCTGACGGTACTAGGGAAGTGGCAAAAAAATACAGACGACCTAAAGTATCTGGATACTCGTGACCGTTTTACAGGCAACAGGAGGCAGGATGTAAAAATCCTGGTTACCGAAAATTATGAGCAGGATACCAGTGCGGCCACTACTTCTGAATCGCCCATTGAAGGAACCCGTTCTGCCAGATTAACACCTCAGCAAGCCTTTACTCCCGGGATCAGGCTGCCTAATCCCGGTCTACCCTATCAATGGGTAAGAGCGTCGGCAACCTTCAAATGTGAAGCCAAGGAATGGGAGATTTGGGCTATGACTCAGTTTACCGTTCGGTTTAAACTGGGAGATCAAATTGTGAAGGATCGTATTATCCGCCTTCAACGCCATATTGAAGGAAGCGAAGTCAAAACCATAGATTTTGACACCAGGATACCCGACAAACCCTTTGATCAGATGGAGGTTTTTTTATGGAATCCGGGGAGTGCTAAAGCCGTTTGGGTTGACAACCTACAGGTTGAGGTATTTCACTGAAAGTGAACTCATTACAAGTGTTTGATCATCCAGTTATAGGTATAATCAAATACCTGTTCTTTGATCTTTTCGTTATGGATTTCATGATATAAATCAGGCCATTCCTGATAGGTTATATCGCCCTTTACTCTTTCTGCGAAGCGCTTGGTGGCCTGTGGAGAAGTTATTTTATCTCCTCCCCCATGCTGGAGTAATACCGGCATCTGAAATGTACCCACCCAATTATCCAGCCATTTGGCAGCCTCCAATAAAGCAATACCGGCGGCTGCGCTTAACTTATTGTGCACTAATGGATCATGAAGGTAGGCTTGCACAACTTCTTCATCGTGTGAGATAAAGTGCGCCACCAGGCCTGTTGGCAAGGTAAGTGTAGGCATGAACCGCCGAAGAATACGGCCGGCTACCACCTTTAATACCGGCGCTTCAAAGGCCAGCCTGATCCATGGGCCGGTTGCGATAAGTCCGGTTAGTTCAGGATTGCGCCGCGTCACATAGTTGAGGCAAAGGCCGCCGCCCATGCTATGCCCATATAGAAAAAGTGGAACTCCTGGATATGCGGAGCGGGTTTTGACAAGCAATAGCCCAATGTCATCCAATAACACATCCAGATCAGGCGCGTGCCCTTTTTTTCCGCCACTTCTTCCATATCCCTGATGGTCAAACCCCATCACCGCAATACCGTGTTGATTATACCAGGCAGCCATGTGGCTGTATCGTTCGATGTGCTCACCCTGGCCGTGTACCAGAGCAATCACTGCTTTAGGAGAGGCTATGGGCCAGTTGACAGCGAATAGTTGAAGTCCCTGAGCGTTGGTCCAGTGTAATTTTTCCATATATTTCAAGCAAAGGAACGGATGAATCATTCACTCTATTCCATTTCCCCTTGGATAAGCCAACTTCGTTGGAGTGCTTCTACCGGGAATGCTGTTTCTTTGCAGGGCAAAAATGCAACAAAGAGTGGACTAAATATCTGAATAGTTGCAGTAAACATGAGCAAAATGCGCATTATCTACATGGGTACACCAGAATTTGCGGTGCCTTCCTTAGAAATATTACTGGATAACGGTTATCAGGTCGTTGCGGTAGTGACAGCCCCTGACAAACCAGGAGGCCGGTTGGGCATACAAGAATCTGCCGTTAAAAAATTTGCGGTAGCCAGAGGCCTGAAGGTATTGCAGCCCGTAAAACTGAAAAACCCTGATTTTCTGGAGGAGTTAAGACAATTACAGGCTGATCTTCAAATAGTTGTGGCTTTTCGCATGCTTCCAGAGGCCGTTTGGAGCATGCCGCCAATGGGCACGATGAATTTACACGGATCACTGCTACCCAAATACCGGGGCGCCGCCCCAATTAACTGGGCAATCATCAATGGCGAACGGGAAACAGGCCTGAGCACTTTTTTACTCCGTCATGAGATTGACACCGGCGATTTGCTCATGCAGGAAAGCCTTCCTATTGGGCCAGATGAAACAGCCGGTGAGTTGCACGACCGTATGATGATTATAGGCGCCAGACTGGTATTAAAGTCTGTTCAGGCACTTGAACAAGGAGCCATTCAAGCCATTCCACAAAATGATAGTGATGCCAGTCATGCGCCAAAGATTTTTCAGGATACCTGTCAAATAGCCTTTGACAATCCGTCTCAGCAGGTACACAACTTTATCCGCGGATTAAGCCCCTACCCTGGCGCCTGGATGATGCACGAAGGCAAAACTGTAAAAATATTGCGCAGCAAAATACAGGAACAACTCCCTGAGGGCATGAAAGCATTGCACCCAGGCGACTGGTTTACAGATGGGAAAAGCCAACTTTTCATACGGACCGGCGACGGTTGCATTGCTGTGATTGAACTTCAAATGGAGGGAAAAAAACGGATGCCCGTGAAAGACTTTTTAAATGGCTATAAGATTCAAGGTTAAAAGCATAAATAAAATTGCCCACTACCCAGGTGGGTAGCAGGCAATTATAGAACCATGAAAACTCTTTAAAAACCCACTGAATTTATATTACTCAGAGGTGTAGTCTTTCTTTTTTGTGAAGCAGTTCTTCCTTGGTTTCAACCCTGTCAGGATCTGGAACACAACAATCTACCGGGCATACCGCAGCACATTGTGGTTCTTCATGAAAACCCGTACACTCGGTACATTTATCCGGAACGATGTAGTAAAAATCGTTGGATACCGGACTGAGTTTTTTGGATGCATCCACTACAGTTCCATCCTCCAGTTGATAACTGCCTTTTACGGTATTACCGTCTGAAATTGCCCATTCCACTCCACCTTCATAGATGGCGTTATTGGGACATTCCGGTTCACACGCGCCACAGTTGATACATTCATCCGTGATGATAATTGCCATGTCTTTTGAGCTCTTTTAATGCAGATGTGGGAGAACAAATAAACTCCCTGAAAGTTGCCGCAAAGGTAAAAAGACCTTGACAAACTGCACATCAACCATTCAGATTGAAATCATTTCAATCAATGATTTTTTATTGAACCGCACGAACGAAGGCGTCCACTTTGTCTTTATCCAATTTCTTTTTCAGCATCGTTGCCTGTTCCCGTGATTTGAATTTGGCCACACAAACAGAATGGAAATTGGAATTAGGGAAACGCACAATTTCCGCTTCCGTATAGCCTTTTGATTTAAAGCGAGCCAACTGTGCGGTAGCCCTTTCTTCCATCAGGAAGGAACCTGATACTACATAGTAAGTATCATTTTCCGCATTGGATACTTTTACGGTTCCAGATGGTGGTACGTTTACATTCGCAGATGGATCACTGGTCGGTGATGAGCTAGCTTTACCATCTACATAAACCATAGCACCACCATCAATTCCGGTAACCATTCGTACTTCCGTACGACGGTTTCGGGCATGCTCCTGTTCAGTGCAGTTTGATCCGTCCCGACAATTATTACGCAACTCACTTTCGCCCAAACCAACCGGAACGAGTCGGTTACGTGGGATTCCGGCTGATACCAGGTACTCAACCACGCCATTTGCTCGGCGTTGACTCAGGTCCTGGTTGTATTCATTGGTACCACGACTATCTGTATGACTGCGAAGTTCTACCGCAACAGTTGGTTGTTGTCTCAATAAAGCAACCACCAGATCCAGGTCTTTGCGCGCATCCGGGCGGAGGGTAGCATCGTTAAAGTTATAGTAGATATTGGGCAACTCAATAGCAGAACCAGGCATCAGCGGAGCCACAGAGATATTTTGGTACATAGGCTTGCTGATATCTGGCCAGCCAATGGAGTTTACCTCTGCGCTGCCAAGCATCCGGCCGCCTTGAACAATATCCACTCTGTATTTGCTTTCCGGATTGATATAGTGTTCCAGGGTTCCACTTGCATCCGTGATGAGTGTATCCTTTTTACCAGCTTTGTCTACCAAAATCAGCGTGGCGCCGGCAAGAGGTGCGTTCGTGGTATAGTTAAACACCGTAGGGATCCATTGGATTTTACCCGTAGCAAGGCTGGTTTTTTCCAGTTGGGCAGCCAATTCATTTCCTGGTTTGGAAATAGGGAGTCGAATTTGTTTCGTTTGGTATCCCTTCTTGGAAATGATTACCACGTAATTGCCAGGTTTAACATCCGTACGGAATCGGCCTTTGCTGTCCGTTTCTCCATTGATGCCATTATCCGGTGGCATGGAGCCAATTACTTCTTTACCGTCGATGGTTTGAACAGTAATCAGGTTACCTTGTTCGTCGCGACCGATAACATTAGCCCCATCGTAATTTAACACCTGAACCTCTGCATCTTTGATAGGAGTGCCGGCAGTTTTATCCGTAACCACAACTTTGAGATCCAGGTTGCGATCCGGAACCCGTTTGTTCTGCAGGAGGAAATCATCGAGATTGCCGTTTTCTGAATGAAAACTCATGATTTCATCGCCGCCGGCTCCACCTGAACCATTGGTAGAATAATAACCATTGATCTTGTTCAAATCCACGATTAAACCAAGATCATCACCTCCGGTATTAAAAGGCTCACCCAGGTTGATGGGCTTGGTCCAGGCATTTCCTTCCGGAATGGAATAGTACAGATCAAATCCTCCTTTGCGATCCGTATGGCCATCAGAAGCAAAATAAAGGGTATTATCTGAATGAATGAACGGAAAAGCATCACGGCCTGTCGTATTTACCGTTGGCCCCAGGTTAACTGGTTCACTCCATGATTCGCCAACTTTGTAGGACACATAAATATCGGTGCTGCCCATAGAGCCCGGCCGGTTGGAGGCAAAGAATAGCTTGTCTCCATCAATGCTGATAGCCGGGTGAAAATCGTCGAATTCACCATTGTTGAATGGAAGGGCTACGGGAGCACTCCAAACGCCATTTTCCTTTTTAGAGGAGTATAACCGAGTATGCTGAATTTTGTCTTTGGCAAACTGATCCTTACCCGCAATCACTGAGTTGCTGGAGAAATAGACGGTTTCAGCAGTACGATCGAAACAAACCGGGCCTTCGTGATTGTTGATAGAATTTAATTCCTGTGCGAATACCTCAGGAGTTTGGAGTAAACCTTCCGCATTTCGGCGGGAACGCAGGATAGACATCATCATTTCCTGCTTTTGGTCTACATTCTTTTTCTTGGATATTTCTGTATTAGTGGAAATAAGCACAATCCCATCTTCATAGAAAGTAGGACTGAATTCAAGACCAGCCGTATTTACTGCTGTTTCACTTTTCACATCTACTTTTACCGGAGGAGTATTCACAGGAACCGTCTGTGCGGATAGTGTCCATGCTAAAACCAATCCGATTAAAGTCAGAATATTATGCAGATAGGATCTCATTGTACGATCAAGATTAAGTGGTGAAAGGAGCTTATTGGTCTGAGGGGAATCTTCTTACATGAAGAAGCGGGGGTTAGTCATATTTTTCTTTTTGCTTTTTCCGCCTGCGCCATCCACCCTTTTCAGGTCGTATTGCAACATCAGTTCCACTGATCCGGAGTTGTAATCTTTCAGACTGCTTAACGTAAAATCATATGCTGCACCAACAGCAAACTGAGGTGCTGCCTGCCACATCACGAGCAGATCCACAGATTCGCCAGCACCGTCTCCGCCCATTCGATAGGATAAACCAGCGGTAAACTTGCGTTTGATATCAATGTTTAGGTTGATATCGGCATCAAAAGGTGCGTTTTTAACGTACTTCAACAATACAGCAGGCATCAAATTGATGTCTTCGCTCAATGGAATGATGGCGCCAGCCATGCCATAGAAGTGTTGAAATTCTTTGGCTACCACGGTTGCATTAGCATTCGACAAGCCAATGACATTGGAATACATCCGTGGAACGGATAATCCGAAATAATAGCGTTTCATAATGGTGGCATAAATTCCCGCACCAACGTTCCCATAATAATCGTTAATACGTTCGTCTTCCACTGAAAGGTCTCCTCCTTGTAATGGTTGAGCATCGTTATAAGCGAATCCAAGAGAGCGCAAGGAACCCGACAGACCCACCCGAAGGGATACATCTTCCTGTGCAACAAGATCATAGGAATAGGCTAAGGAGCCTTGAAAATCGCGCTGCAAACCAACTTTTACGTGAGATACATTTACGCCAATGCCAACTCGATTAGACAGGAATGGGCCGTTAAAGCTTGCCAGAATAGATTGTGGAGCGCCTTCAAATCCGATCCATTGGCTACGATAAATAGCTGTTAGACTAGGCACACCACGCGCGCCGGCATACGCTGGATTGATGTACAGTTTGTTGTACATAAACTGCGTATAGTGTGCTTCCTGCTGCGCTTGCAGCGAGACAGAAACAGAAACCAGCAATGCAATGAGATAAAAGAGTTTTTTCATTGTAAAATTTGTTTGCAAGTGGAGGTTATGGTGGTTGAGCAGCGATGGCAAATAACCAGGTTACTTCCACCACTGCTCAACCCGTTTATCAACGGAATATTTCTATGAATCCTTTCATAGGCGCCACATTCGGGCCTGGTTTGAAGATGTAGAAGTACACACCATCTGGCAGATCCTTTCCATCTTCTCCATTCAAAGTGCCACGCCATGCTTCCAACGGATCGTTACTGTATGGTGAAGCTTCGTATACCTGATCACCCCATTGGCTAAATACGATGAGTGAATTCTCACGGAAAAGTCCGGTGTCAATACAAGGTATGACAAAGTAATCATTAGCATCATCGCCATTTGGAGTGATAATATTCGGAATGAATACGCACTTCGTATCGTTAATGGTGATGGTTACTACGGCTTCATCCGTCAGATCACATGTTCTGGAGCAAACGGTGTAGAAGAAAGATACCATACCTGGTTCCTCTCCAGCTGTATACGTGAACGTTCCATCCGTATCATTGAATACCAGTCCTGACAATTCCGGAGAAATATTACAAACTCCGAAATCAAAAGCCGGCATTAGCAAGTCGTTATCGAACACTGATGGAAAAGTAAGCGTTTCACCGGGGTCAATGGAATAATCCAAATCGTTTTCCGTCATGGGCTGTTGTACCAGGAACACTTCAGCCGTATCTGGTGCTGCAGGACATCCATTCACAAGCGCTGAAACAATATACTGGCCGTCATTTTGACTGCTCAACCCATTGATAGTCAAGATATTAGTAGTTGAATTATTCACCGGCCCAGTCCAGGTATAAATGGCACCTGCGATATTAGACGCTGTTAGTGTAATTGTGTCACCTGCACATCCAGGCAAAGGACTGACTACCGGATCCAGCCCGGCAATTTCCACTACTTGTACAAATACCACGCATACCGCAGAATTCCCGGAAGAATCCTGTGCTGTAAACATTAACTGATTGAAACCCAATTGAAACACAGCGCCGGATACAGGACCCTGCTGCGAAATAATGGGCGTAACACAGTTGTCGGTTGCGTTAGGATTGTTGAAAAATACTTCCAGGCCATTGCAGCCGGCTACTGTATCGGTAGACACGATGAAATCATCCGGATCAGATACGATTGCCCCGCCAACATTGACAACAACAGGACCTTGCGGACAATCAATTACCGGAGCAACATTTTCAGACACAACAACCGTAAAGGTGGCAGTTGCCGAATTACCCAGCGCATCATTTGCCGTATAGGTTACTACCGTGATACCAAAGGGGAAAACGCTTCCAGGAGGCAATGGGGTCACCGTAACCTGTACCGGTGGACAAAAATCTACCGGTGTTGGTGGTGTCCAGTTGGCTGGCGTATTACAATCAGTAATATTGATCACCGGTCCTGGCACATTGATGAAACGAGGAAGGATATTATTGTTTACGGTCAATTCACATTCAGCAAAGTTTCCGCTGGCATCTTCAACCCGTACAATAAACATGGTAGTACCGGCCGGGAATGTATCCCCGGGTTCATACGCCGATGTAATGATGAGGTCAGCTTCTGGTGTACAGTTATCTGTTGCTACAGGAAACGACCAAACAGGAATCACACCACACGGATCTGACATTGGAACCGGAATCGGGGCACTTGGGCAATCAATAACCGGTGGTACAACATCTTTAACCGACACAAAGAAAGAGCAGGTTGAAGTATTTCCAGATGCATCCGTTGCTGTATAAACCACGGTTGTGTCACCCGTGGTAAACAAGAATGGTGGCGTAATATTGGACGTAAGTACTACACCTGCTGAGCCGCAATTGTCGTTTACGGTTGGAGGCGTCCAGTTAAGCAGAGTGTCACACTTTGTAACCGGAAGCACAATAATAAACGGCAAACTTGGACAGTTGATCAACGCCGGTGGGGTTGCATCTACCACCAGAATGGAAAATGAACAAGTTGCCGAGTTGCCCTGATCATCCGTAGCCGTGTAAGTGATGATATGAGGAGCAGACTGAGCGGCCAAAAAGCCTCCTGAGTTAGAGGTGGAGGTAATGGTCAGTGTTGCATCACAGTTATCGGTGGCCAGCGGAGCAGTCCAAATCGGGTTAGCCCCGCAGTTGCCTGAGGCAGAATTGATCGTGTCGTTTGGTGGGCAGCCGTTCGGGAACACCGGTTCAATGGTATCTCTCACAGTAATGGTGAAAGTACATTGTCCGTTATTATTTTCGTCATCCACTGCTGAAGCAGTAACCGTGGTAATTCCGGTGAACAAGGAGCCTGAAGTGCTCGTATAAACGATATTCAGGGCATTATCACAGTTATCAGAGGCTGTTGCTGAAAACGATACCTGTGCCTCACAATTGCTTGTAGTAGGTTCAACAATGGTATCATTTGGACAAACAATCACCGGTGGGGTTACATCCTGCACCATCACCTCAAAAGTACAGGTAATGGTGTTATTGGACGCATCAGTAGCGGTCACATTGACTAAGGTCTTTCCGGCAGTAAATACATTACCGGGAAGATAATCCGAAACGATGGTCAGATTGGGATCGCAGGCATCCTGGAAGGTTGGTGGTGTCCAGGTTACTATTGCCTGACAAGCGGTGTCTGCATCAGCCATAATTGGTCCTACCGGGCAATCAGTCATAACTGGGGCGGTACCATCCAATACGGTTACCAGAACCTCACAAGTGCTGGTATTTCCGGCTTCATCCGTAACTGTGTACAGCAATGTAGTTGGCGTACCCGCATAGAACAAGGTAGTATCCGGAACTACAGAGATATCAGCAATGGCGCCACAATCGTCAGAAGCTACTGGCACCAAAGGCAGGAAGGTAGCTTCGCAGCTATTGGCTGCGGCGGTCAGCACGGTATCTGTTGGACATTGAACGGTTGGCGGCACATTATCAAGGGTAAATACGAAAGCACCATTAATGGTCAAAACCGGCACCGGCTCAAAGTTTTCATCGAGGGCGTCAAACGGACCTATAAATATGAGACCTGCATTTGTCAAATCAGCCCCGGGAACCACATTGAACGTCAGGTTTACGATGGCATCATTATCCGGCACATCTGGCCATGCCGGGTGCCCGCCAAAGAAGGTCAGGCTGCCATTTGGGTTGGTAAATACCGGTGGCGGACCTGCTGTGATATAATTGATGGTAACCGGTGTAACCAGCTTGATAATGGAAGTATCCCATTGCAATCCGAATTGCAAACCGATGATATTGATGAAGTTTTCTACAGTCAGATTCACCGTTACCTGAGTAGGCATACCGGCACAGCCGAGATCAACAGTATCCAGTTGCAGTACTACCGGGTTGTCGGCATTCACCACTACCTGAAACGAACAGGTTGCGGTATTACCGGCATCATCTGTTGCAGTATAAATTACGATAGTAGAACCGGCATTGTACACTCCATTGGCAGCGCCTGTACCTGAACCATTCGTCGCACCGCTTTGTGTGTAGGTCAAGTCAGGTGTTTGATCACAATTGTCGGTAATGGTTGGCTGAAGCCCGGTTACATTAGCTGTTAACTGTCCTTGTGCAGCGTCTACCGGTGCAGGGCTAGGGCAGGTAATAACGGGAGCCACATTATCCGTAACGGTAACGTTGCCATCGATTGTTTCCAGGGGAATTACATCGAACGTACCACCATCGAAAGCCAGGGTTTGGGTTGGCAAGTTGCCAAAATTGATGGTAGAGGAAGTATTGGAAAGCAGGTCAAAGTTCAGTCGGAATAACGTGTCATTATTATTTGCATTGACACCATTTAAATCCGAGCTGGTCCAGGCAAAAGTAATAAAGCCCACTCCCACACTATCTACGCCAAAATTGCTGATATTAATACCTAAAGGAAGGTTGAAGTTGGAAACGGAGGTAAACTGGAACAAACTGGCATCCCAGTTTACAGTGAACTGGATACCGGCAACCGTTTCAAAATTAAAGGTAGTGAAATCAACGCCAAAGCTACTGCCACAGGCAGCGTTGGTACTGTTGGCAATAATCACCAGATCCGTTGTATTAATACCAAATTCAACCGTAATGTCAAAGGAGCAGGTAGCCGAGTTACCAGCAGCATCTGTTGCGGTGTAGGTGACACTGGAGGTTCCCAAATTAAATAAGGCGCCACTGGCATCCGGATCATTCGGGAAGTTAGCAGAGGTTGCTCCAGTGCTCGTCCAACCCACTACAGGAGCAGCGCAGTTGTCGTCCACTACAGGAGCAATGCCATTTACGGCAATAGCGCCTGGGGCAGTAACGGTTAGATTGGCCGGACAGGTTAGTGTTGGCGCAATGGTATCCGTAACAGAAATCGTAGCATCAAAGGTTATGAATGGCACTTCTTCCGGAGGGAAAACCGTTCCGGTAAAGGCCAAGGGCGCTGTTGGGAAACTGGTAAATTGAACACTCCCCGGCCCAAACACATTATAGGTAAGGGTAAACAGCACCTCTCCGGAAGGAATAGACGAGCCAAAAATGCTGGCACTTGTCCAGGCAAAAGTAAGCCCCCCTACCCCGGTTGAATCCGTATTGAAATTGCTGGGATCAATATTCAGATTTGTATTGGTATTGGAGATAGAAACAAATTGCAAATTGGTTGGTAACCAACCCATAGAGAACTGAAGTCCTGCTATACTGTCAAAGTTGAAAGCCAGGACATCAATGGAAACCGTTTCACCACAGGAGGCGAGATTATTAGCGTTAGCTATCAACGTTAGGTCTGTTGACGAAACGGAGAATTCAATCAAAATTTCGAAGGAGCAGGTAGCTGTATTTCCACCTGCATCGGTGGAAGTGTAGGTTACTGTACTGGACCCCAGGTTGAACACCGCACCACTGGCATCCGGGTCGTTGGGAAAGTTGGCGATGGTGGCTCCGGTGGAGGACCAGCCAGTGTTCGGCGCCCCGCAGTTGTCAGAAACTACCGGCGGAATATTTGGAATAGGGATAGGGCCTGAAAAGCCCGTGATCACATTAGCCGGACAGGTAAGACTAGGCGCCTGATTGTCGAGCGCTTTAACCAATCCGTTCTTGGTTTGTACATCCACCTGATTGAATTGATTGTCGAAAACCGCAATGTCGGTGGGGGTATTTACAAAGGAAACAGGAGCAGGAGGCCCGCCAATTCTTCGGAAAGCAACCTGAAATAAAATGGTATTGGAAGGAACACTCACCCCGGTCAAATCGGTCCATGCAAAAGTGAGTTTGCCTTCAGCCAGAATAGTGGCTGAAGTATCAAAGCCTACACCTACGAAGTTGGGATTCAACAAGGTAGTATAGGCATAGTCAAGACGTGCAGTATCCCACATCAAGGTGAACTGCAAACCTGAGATATTGGTAAAGTTATCCAGGCGAATAGGCACTAAGAAGGTATCATTGGATATGCATGGTACCTCCAGGGTATCAGCTTTCAGGATCACAGCCTGTGCATGGGAATGGTTGGTGAATGCACCAGCAGCAAGCAGTAAAAGGATTAATAAAATATTTCTCATGGTGTTCAAAGTCAAACTATTAAAGATGGAGGGTAAGCCTCAAAGATCCTATATGGAGTGCCGGGGCTGCTTTACACAACCCCGGCACTTTTATATCAGGATCAATCAATCAGGATCATCTTTTTGCGATCACTGTGCCTGGATGTTTCAAGTTCATAGTAGAACACACCACTTGCACCCAGATCATCCTTGCGGAAGTTGATGGTGTTATTGCCTTCGGCAAAATCACCTACCACTGTTTTCACCAAACGGCCTTCAGCAGTAAAGATACGCAAGGTTGCACGACCCGATTCTGGCAGGCGGAAAGATATGGTAGTTTCCGCAGAGAATGGGTTAGGTTGATTTTGGTAGAGTGCAAATACTTTGTTTTCCACCTCACCGGTTGCAACGGTTGTTACAAACTCGAAGTCAACAGGAACAGCATTACCGCTTCCATCTATAGCCAGCGCTTCCGTAATAGCAGAACTACTGTGCAATACGCTCGACAGGCTGGCTACTGATTCAATGGCTTTGAAGGTCAGGGTGAACAAGGTTTCGTTATCGTTGAACGTACTTGGCTTGCTGCCTACCCAAAGGGTGCTCAGTAATCCATCTGACAGGTAATTCGTTCCGAAATTATCCTGACTCAAACCAGGTAATACACCGGTCTGGATGTCTTGCAGTTCAAATACTTCAGGATCGAATCCGATGGTAAGCTGATAAGCATGTGCATCCGTGAAGTCAACTGCCTTAAACGGAATGGTCACTACTTCGCCTGCCTGTACTGCGCGATTTTCCAAACGGAACTTCAATGGTTCGCCGTTTTCAGCGCCACCTCCGGCGTTGCCGGTAAATGGTGTTACAGAACCATTCACGTCGCCCATCAGAATACCTGTAAAGTCATCATCCAGGAAGTCATTGGCTACGTTATTGTGAATGATATTGCTCGGCGGAACCGGATTGTTCAACGGGTTTGGTTGTGGAGCCTGTGGATTACCCAATGGCAATGGATTGAACACGAATGACTCAGGAATAAACTTCCAGTCCGGACCAACCTGTTGGCCCTGATTATTCAGGAAGTGAGCATTGTTGCTCAATACATATTTCTGTACCAAAGCATAATCGGCCAGGTTCACACGGAAGTCGCCGTTTACGTCTGCTGCAACCCACTGATAGCCGCTGGTAAAGGATACCTGCTGAGCAGCATGTGCCTGAATACCCAACATATCGCCCACATTGATCTGCTGATTTTTCTGCGTAGCAATTTTGAGTGCAGAAGTTACAGTATTCGCACCGGAAGGTACCAGGAAGTTATAGTCAGCATTTGGAAGCGCGGTAATATCACTACCCATAATGGTACCATTGAGTTCAACCGTTACATCCGGAATAGCCTTTACAGGAGCTTTCCAGGTGAATACATCGCCAGCCAGTTCGATATCATTTGCCACGCAGGTAATGGTAACCGAACCATTATTGAAGAGTACGTCAGGCGCCTGAGTGGTACCATCCTGCAACACAACAAGTGTTGGGATGTTAGATTCAACTATGGCACTCGTAGAGCCCTGTGGTGCATTACCAAGTACGATATCGATATTAAACAATACCGTTCCGTTTGGCAGATTTACGGTACCTAGTTGTTGGTGAGTCCAGAATATGGAGTTCATACCGGGAGTTGCACCAATCAATGAAGGATGAACATTCGAGATACCTGTAATATTACCAACAATGCCATTCGCCAGCGCAAGACCCAAAGAGAATCCGGAAACCTGGATGAAGTTGTCTACAGTTACAGGAATAGAAAGCGTTTCGCCCTGGCAGCCATCGTCTGTTCCTACCGTGAACGTCACTTTAGGTCCTTCGCCGATTACTACTGTATCTGTAGAAACACAACCGCTGTTCACATCTGTAGCGGTAATAATATAGCTACCTGCAGGCAGGTTGTTCACTACTGCAGTTGTATCTGTATTTGGCGTATTCCACAGGTAACTGAATGTGCCCGTGCCACCAGTAGCTACTGCTGTTGCAGTGCCGTTAGCAGCTCCAAAGTACGTTTCAGGGGTGCCTGTTGCTGTCAGGTTAAAGCCGGTGTTGTTGCCGAGCGTAATCTGAACCTGCACTGCACAGGTATTGGTGTTTCCGTAGATATCCGTTGCAGTCATTGTAACCGCCTGGAAGCCCAAATCACCGCAGTCAAACTGTGTCTGAGAGAGCACCAGGGTATCAAGTGCGCAGTTATCCGTTGTACCGAGGTCAATATCCTGCGCGTCAAGTGTTGCTTCACCGTTGGTACCCAGCGCAATTACTACATTGTTATTGCAAATCAGGGTTGGAACGCTGTTGTCGCGCACTTCCACGTACAATGAGTCAATTCCAACATTACCACAAGCATCAACTGCTGCAAAGAAGATATTATAGCCACCGATCGGATAATTACCACTTAAATCAAGTTTACCATCACCGAATGGGCTGTCGTTGGTAGTCAGAATGATACTATCCGGAGAACAATCCTCAAGGAACTGACCAACATTGAAATTCCATGGCACGGTACAATCCTGATTTGGAGGGAACTGGGAGGTATTCAGGATGATCGTATCCGGCATGCCTGCAAAGGCAGGATCCGTAATATCCACCACCTTAATCTGACGAGTATGCACTGCTACATTACCACAATCATCAGTGGCTGTCCAGGTGCGTACAATGGTGTAATCAAACAGACCACAGTCTCCCTGATCAATCGCAATGGTATCTACGGTAAGCACAGGAATCACGCTAAGGTCGCAATTATCTGTAGCTCCAACTGGAACTACGTCAACAGAACCATCAGAACAGCTAACGGTAATATTTGGAGGCAGGATGGTGAATACAGGTTTAATCGTATCCTGAATGCTGAGCAATTGTTGACAGGTTGTTACATTGTCAGCAAGGTCAACGACTTTCCAGGTACGGGTGAGTACCTGGCAAATATTGCCGACACCACCAGCTACCACATCTGTAAAGGAAATAGAATCTGCTACAATCGGGCAGTTATCTGTTGCCGTAGCGATGCCTTGTACGGCAGGCGCCAGATTATCTGTGCATTGCACCGTTTTGTTTGCCGGGCAGGTAATAACCGGAGCAACGTTGTCCTGAATCACGATGTAAGTCTGACAAGTAGACATATTACCGTTCTGGTCAGAAACAAACAGTTTCACACCATGTTGAGTCACTCCATCAGCATCTGCACAATTATATTCCAAAGAAGCAGATGGCGCTGCTAACGGATTAGTGTCCAGGCGCTGAATCAAGAGACCCAGATTTGAAGAACAGTTGTCATAACTATTGTTATTAAACTGATTGACTGTTACCACTACGGTACCGGAAGGCTGCAAAGAAGCACTAACACCATTGATGCAAACTGCCGTAGGAGGAGTTGCGTCTTTTACAATAACGGTGAGATCTCTTGTTGAACTGTTTCCGCATTTATCCGTAGCTGTGAAACGAACTACGTATGTGCCAACCGGATAATTAGCTGCGCTGATATTGGCGCCTGATGGAATAATAAAGGTGTTACCAACAGGTGCAGATATCAGGGTGTTTGTAATAGTGAGATCTACAGAATCCTGACAATCATCTACAAAGTCAGCCATGTTGAAATTCACAGCTGCATTGCAAACCAGTGCGTTTGGTGCTGTATTAAAGGTCAGTGAAACCGGGGTGTTTGCTGCATATACAGGGGCCTGCGTATCAGTTACCACGATTTTCTGGGTCCGAGTGATCGAATTTCCTGAATCATCTGTGGCAGTCCAGGTGCGGTTGATTACGTAGCTGTACTTCGTGCAGCCACTTGCAGTTTGCGTGGAGACACTGTTCAGGACAATATTCACTGCCGGATCACACTGATCAATTGCTGTTTGCGGGTAAGCAGAAGCAGGCGGGATTTCGTTGCAAGCCTGAATAACAGTGTCTTGCTGACCTGCTGTCCAGCCATTGACAAAGGATGGAGCGGTTACATCCTTAACCGTAATGGTAGTCGGGAAGGTAGCCACGTTGCCATTAAAGTCGATGGCTGCGAATACGATATTGTTTACTCCGTTGTTCGCCAGGTTGGCACATGTGAACTTCAGCGTATCTACATACACAAAGTTCGGGGCAATTCCAGTTTGGAACGCGATATCAATCGGGCCACACTGATCAGGATCAAAACTTCCGTTGTTTACCTGAGCCGAAGTCACAGAAACCATTCCCATGGAACTAAGATTTAAGGTCAGTGCCTGAGCAATGGCTACCGGAGGCGTATTATCTATTGTGATGAATGCGTTTTGTGGCTGTGTGGTAGTATTGTTCTGTGGGTCTGTATAAGACCAGGTGATCACATAGGTACCTGGGTTCAGGACGTAACGTGGAGGTCCACCTGGAACCAGCGGAGGCAGAATCATCATAACCTGCACCGAAGGTGTGCCGTAGATGGTTACAATATTGGTACCATTACAATCAGTGGCTGCCGGAGCGAACACTGTGTCTTTGGTACAGTTGCTCACAATATCAGGCAGGGAGTTGATCACCGGTTGTGGCGCCTGAGCATCAATTAAGGTAACGGTGAATGAGCAAGGAGCAGACATCAGGTTGTTTGGCTGGCTGTCTGTTGCCTTCAGCGTTACGGTGAAGGAATTGCCTGGAACTACCGGAACAACAGAAGATACCAGAGCACCGGAAGCAGGGGTCTGCGACACCAACACATTGTTGATGCAGTTATCGGAAATAGTAGCTGGCAAGTAAGTCGGAACTGTAGCTGCAGCTGCACAACCTGTAGAAATATTCAGGTTGGTATTGGATGGGCAGGTAATAGTTGGCGCCTGCGTATCCACAATCTTCACGATGAAAGAGCAGGTGCTTACGTTTGCACCTTGCGTTGCGGTATACGTAACCGTTGTTTCACCAACCGGGAACTGAGCAGTAACAACGCCGTGTGGATTAGTGTTGTATGGGCTGATCAGGTTAATAAATGACTGAACAGATTGATTGTTAATGGCTTCAGTGATGTTCATCAAACCACAATCTGTTATTTCATTCACCTGCGGACGCGTCCACTGGAATAACTGATCACAGTTGTTGGTGGTATTTGGGAGGGTAAACACCTTGCCACAATGGTAGAGAGCCGGTGCCGGACCATAGTTCCCTGAGAATACCGGAGGCTGGTTGTCTGTAACTACGATATTTACCACTTTAGTGCTTGTGCGGCCGCAGCCATCAGAAGCCGTCAGGGTCACAACGTTGGTACCAATCGGGAAGGAGGATACCGGAAGGGTGTACGTACCTGCATTGTTAGTGAGGTTGCCGGAAGAAGACATACCGCTTGCAGGAACCAGGCTGTAGGTAATACCGGAAATACCATTGCAGGCATCGGTAACGTTTGGCGTTACACCTGTGGTGGTCACTGTAAGTGTGTAGTTGCCGGTGCAAATGCCTGGGCCAGCTACATTAATGTTTACAGGATTTGGCAGGTAAGCTGCATTAAATACCGGGCCTGTAACGTCTTGTACGGTAATTACCTGACTTACGGTGATGGTATTGGATGGTACTGCATTGTCTGAAGCCATCCAGGTACGAGTGATGGTAAACAAACAAGTACCTGCGCTAAAGGTCTGACCCTGATACACCACATTGGCGGTACCACAATTATCCGTAGCGGTTGGGTTGGTAACTGCTGGAATTGCGTCGCAGTTTACGGTAACGTTGGCAGGCACGCCTGCAAATACCGGAGGTGTTACATCACGAACCGTTACTGTAAACGTACAGGTACTGCTGTTGTTGGAGGCATCAACGGCACGTAGGGTAACCGTTGTGGTACCTAATGCCATTGCCGGGATGTTGGTCAAATTAGCCGTTGCTCCATTGTTAAGCAGTGTGTAGTTCACAGCCGCAGGAGGGTTCAGATCGTATTCATATTTCGCTACGCCACAGTTATCGCTGGCTGTTGCGGTACCGGTGATGGTACTTTGGCAAACGGCATTGGCATTCACCGTAACGTTAGCCGGGCAAGTAAAGGTGGGGGCCGTATTATCTACCACAGTGATGGTGGTAGAGCAAGTAGACTGATTCATCGCTGCATCAGAGATGGTCAGTGTGTAAATGTTTGCACCAAGATTTGCGCAAGTGTAGGTTGTATTGCCTGTTACATGGAAATAGCCACAGTTATCTGTGCTGAAATCATCCACCTGGGCAGGCGTTACGGTTACAGAGCCAGCATTGATGGCTGCACTAAGATTCACAGAGAATGGCGCTTTACATTTTGCTACAGGGAATTGGTTATCCACCACATTTACATTAAAGGAGCAGGTACCAATGTTTCCTGCTGCATCTACACCTGTGAAAACCACAACAGTAGTACCACCCGGGAAGCTAAATCCGGAAGGGAAATTAGATGACAGAGAAATAGGACCCGGGCAATTGTCTGTTGCAGTTGCATTTGGCCAGGTAGCTTTAGCGGTACAGCTACCAATTAAAAGTGGATTTACCGTAGGCATTGGGCAGGTAAGTACAGGTGCTGTTTGGTCCTGTACACTTACCGTAAAATTGCATACTGCAATATTTCCGGCATCATCTGTTGCACGAACGGCCACGGTGTTGTTGCCAGCTGTGAAAACATGACCGCTCAAATTAACCGGATTTGAAGTAAAGGTGCCAAGCGGTACAAATCCACCTCCATTTACCTGATAATCAAAAACCAAACCGCAAGGATCGGCTGTGTTATCATAATACTCCAAAGTGGATGGAGATGGCGGGAAGTTAACGGTAGCATTGAAAATCAAGCCTGGAACAGTTGCCTGGCAACTGGCATTGGCAGCCACTACAAAAGTAGCCGGGCAGCCAATTTGTGGCAGGGTATTGTCCACCAGAAACACTGTTGCTGTGCAGGTAGCTGTATTTCCAGCATTGTCAGTCACATAAAGCGTAACCACATTGTTACCCAATTGGGTGCAAGGCAATACGCTTTCGTTAACCATCATGGTAGCTGGATTGTCTGTAGTCATATCAGAGATGCCACAGTTATCAGTGGAGCCATTGTTGATTAAGGCAGGTGTCACAATTCCTGAATTCAGGAAAGGATCGATTGCCAGAGAAACCGTAGAAAGTACGCAATTAGCCGTTGGGGGTTCATTTTCAGCAACATTTACGGTTACCGTAACTGGAGTGATATTGCCAAAGGCATCTTCAAATTCATAGGTAATAACCGTAGTTCCAACTTCGAATTCAGCCGAAACCGGTGTTACCCAATGAAGCGGGTTGTTCGCATTATATGGATATGGAGTAACACCATTGGTCGTAAAGAACGTAGGATCTTCATTGCAGGTAAGGCCGGGGCAATTGATAGAAACCGTATCATTTTCCGTCAAGGTAATAACGCCACTGCAATCCGTTGCATTGTGTGTCAAAGGACTTGGGCGATACCATGTAACACTCTGAGAACAGGAACCAGGAGCGGTATTAACATTGAACACCGGTTGGAAAGAAACAACACCTGGAGGAAGCGCAACAACCGTTGGAGGTGTTACATCATTTACTGTTACCGTAAATGAACAGGTAGAAACCAATGCTGCCGCATCCGTAGCGCTCCAGGTTACAACCGTAGAGCCTACGTTAAAAATGGCTCCATTCAATGTTGTCAGACCATTGTAGCCAGGGGTACTTGTTATCACCGGCTGACCGGCGATAAGGCTGCAGTTGTCACTTGCCGTTGCATTAAAGGTATTGTCTGTAACGGTGTAGTTGCAGGCAGGTGAACCGGCTGCATTGACCACTTTATTGGTGGGGCAATTAATAACCGGCGCATCGTTGTCGTTCACTGTTACGGTAAAATTGCAGTTCACTGCAGGATTTACGCCATCACTTGCAGTATAAGTTACTGTAGTAACGCCCAACTGAAAAGTTGTGCCACTGGCATTATTAATACCAGTCAGAGGAGAAGAAACAGATGTTGGGGCGGAGGCCGTCCAGGTAACAGAAACTATGGAGCAATTATCAGAGTAAGTAGCGCCGATTCCATTTACCACGCGGGAGCATGTATTAGAAGGGTCAGTAGTAGTAACTACAGCAGCCGGGCAAGTCAGAGAAGGTGCCGTTGCATCGCTTACGTTAACCGTAATCAACGGAGCTACGGTTTGATTCCCGGAAGCGTCGGTGATACGCCATTGGATGGAATGCGCACCAACACCAGAGAGAACCTGGCCAACAACACTGCTTCCGGTTACCCAGCCG
This sequence comes from Saprospirales bacterium, assembly GCA_003448025.1. GTDB lineage: Bacteria > Bacteroidota > Bacteroidia > Chitinophagales > Saprospiraceae > M3007. The sequence goes on from DLXL01000635.1 coordinate 28,875, forward strand.
GCATTGTCAATATTATACTGAATCACTGCGTTTGGGCAGTTATCATTAGATGTCAAATAATTCAGAGTAGCGGCATCTCCACCTACAATGGTATATTGGCAGGAGCCAGCAGGCGCTGCGTCCGCATTACGCGCATGTGGACCTGCATTGGTGGTAATCGTTGGGAAAATATTGTCAATCACATTGACCGTGATGGGAATGATGGTTGCACCAGGACCCATATCATCCGTAATCAAAGGCAGGCCGCCAACCCGTACGTGCCAGGAGTGTGGTGAAGTGGCAACATCACTGCAGTCAAAACTAATAGGCGTATTATTAAAAGACGCCAGATTGGCCGGCGTCTGGCTGAGCCAATAATCGCATGCTGCATTTTTGGTGAATCCGTTGCCATTTAAAACGGCATTAGTTAGATTAACATTACCAGTTCCATCCAGCGTGAGGTTAATTACCACAGGTCCGGGAGGAAAGGAGACGAAATCTTCGCACTGCGCATGCACGCCGGTCACGGTGACGAGCGACAAACACAGCATGAGCAGCCCTTGCGCCCATCGGCGCTGAGTTGTTGAGATGGTCATGGTCAAAAAATTAGTGATTGAGGAAAAAGGTGAGGCGTAGAAAGCCTTTGAGAAGTAGTGTAAGGGACTCTTCATCAATGTAACTCGGTTTGGAATGGAAAAATGCGGTTTACAGTTCAAGTTTCGAGTATTTCGTAAGTGATGTTCGTTTGGATCTAACCAGAGCAAAAGGCAGTATACAGATCTTGGGATAGTACAGACCTTACAGACGCCACTTCAATCCGGCAAACTTTTCAAAAACGATGGGAAACACCTGAAACCAACCATAAAGGCGGCATGGATTATTGGATTAAAATGCGAAGTCTTTCTAAAGTGCCGCTAACAAGACCTGTTTGGACCTGATTTAACTGGCACCCATTCCTTAAGACTTCTTATTGCTCAGATAAAAATCACGCAAGATTACGGCTAAAAGTCGCTACCAGGGTAACAATTTTTTATCTGGTTTTCTATCGACCTTTACTTAATCCTTTGGTAGCCAGCAATTTGTACATGCAGGCAACCTCAAATAATGATAAATCAGGTCTAATACTTTGGCTTTTTGTCGTCTGGATTGCAGACTTAACTTAAGTTTGCCAAAAACCATACCAATTTTGGTGCAGGTGTTGCTAAAAGTTTTCGATTATAAAGAATCAAATAAAAAAAACCTCTAATTCCATCAATATCTGCTGAACACAGGCAATAATTCTGTTTGAGTTTTTAAACTTTTGGAATTAAGTAAGGCCTTTTCCGGCTTTCATTAAACTTTTGGGTTTATATAAAATCTTTCTGTAAGACGACTATTCAGTCTGGAAGTCACCTAAACATATTAAAAAAATCCTTTTCTTTTCAATTACCTACCGCCAAACAAAAAAGTTGCTCACCAGGAATACCTGGCAAGCAACTTTTTTTCGTGAATTTTCAGATATCAGGTCTTGGATTCAGTTCCGTTTTGGGAAAATTTCTCTCCCACAACCGGATCCAATGTCTAATGTCTAAAAGTCCAATTTCCCTATTTAGCTGTCATCATCTTGATGGTTCGTTTACCCTGAGGGGTTGTCAACTCACAGAAGAGCACCCCATAGAATGACGCGTTTTCCATCTTGAACTCCAGTTCATGGTATCCAGCTGTATACTTACGATCGTAAGAGGCCAGCTCTCTGCCACTGATGTCCAGAATGCGAATATGTGCTTCGCACGCTTCCGGCAGTATAAAGCCAATGGTAGTGGCGTCTACAAATGGATTCGGACGGTTTTGCATCAGCTGAAGCGCCGGGTTACCAAGGGTTGCTGGCGTATTCGCGCTGGTAGTTTCGGTGAATACCAAACGAACCTTTGTAGGCATGAGTGCGCTGTTAAATGCTGCGCATTCAATTTGCGAATCATCCAGACGAAGTACCTCGCTCAGTTTCTGACCGCCGGCCAGCACCTTGAATTTCGCGCGGAATACAGCAGTTCCCTCAGGCAGATCCATACCGTTACCGGATGCCCATACGTGGCGCAACTCACCCATATCAGCCTGATAAGCACCAAAGTTATCGAGCAGGTTCATGGGCAATGCCGTAAGTGGTTCAAATCCTGCAAACTTCAGGATCGTTGGATCAAAATCCATTCCGAACTGATAAGACGCCAGATCCGTGAAATTGGAAGCCGTGAATGTCAATTCAATATCCGTTCCTGCAACCAGTTGCTGATCTTTTACCATCCACACCAATGGTGGCAGGCTTTGGATATTTTGTGGATTCGCCCATGGGGCAGCTACGTCGCCAATCTTCATACCGAAGAAGTCGATATTCACAACATCCAATCCTGCCAGCGTCACATCCTTGAAATTCGGGAATACAGGCACGCTATTTTGTGCCGTAGCAGGCATGACATAATCAGTAGGCACAAAACGCCAGAACACATTAAACACTGCCAGGGCAGTAGGATTACCCGCAAGACATTGTGTGATCAAAGTCGCATCCTGAGTGTTGATAATACCGCTTCTGTTCACATCAGCACATACCTTTTTGTATGGATCCGTGATAGTACCCGGCGCAGGACTTGAAATATGCGTATTGATGGCTGAAGCGTCTGCTGCTGTTACACCATTCAAACGATTGATGTTTTTCACAGGTGTGACTTTGTAGTTGCCGTTTTGAGGAACGCTCACTTCGTAATTGCCGGCAGCATCAGACAAATCGCTACCACCAAACGCAGGTGTTGGCAGAATGTTGGTTACATTCACAGTGGCATCTTTTACCCCTGTAGCATCATCGTGTTCCCAAATGATACGGCCGGAGATGGTCAGGCAATTCACAGTCACCGTAAAGGAACAGGAAGCTGTATTGCCTACTGCATCTGTTACTGTGTACGTAACCGTAGTTGTACCTTCCAGGAATACTACATTCGCAATAGTACCAGTGCCGCTTGATTGACCCAGGAAGAAGCCATTCAGTTGGTAGCTAAGTACAGGATCCGGACAGTTGTCGCTGAAACCAATTCCTGTTCCACCATTACCCGCCGTCCAGGTGCAGGCATACTGTATGGTTTCGATCACCTGTGGCGCTCCTTGTACATTGATGTTTGTTGGGCAGCTGCCAATGACAGGCGCCGTAACATCCAATACCGTAATGGTTTGAATCCGCGGAATAGCGGAATTACCACAAGCATCCGTAAGGTACCAGGTACGCGTGATCACATATTTTACCTGGAAATCATTGCCATGATTGACTACTTGTGTGTAGTAGGCCTGCAAACCAGGGCCGGAAGGCGTACAGTTGTCGCTTTCGTTCGTCACATCACCAGTAACATTTGTAGAAGCATCGTAGGTGCAACCAGCATTCACATTAATGGTAATGTTGGCCGGAGCAGTGAAGGTTGGTGCTACATTATCCACTACAGTTATGGTATGATTGATCAAAGCAGTATTGCAGTATGCATCCGTTACCTGATACTGGTGGATCACTATGCGAGGGCTGTTCGGGCAACCGGAAGCCATATTGTCAGAGGTGCCAAACAGCGTAACTGTCACAGGTCCACCGCAGTTATCTGACTCTCCGGTCACCAATTCAACATTTGGTGCAGGAATGGCAGAACTGCAAGTCAGATTGGTATTGGCAATCAGATTAGCGGTTGGCGGCACATTGTCTGTTACCGAGAACGTAGCAGTAGTTTCATCATAATTGCCGCAGTCATTGGTAGCACGGAAAGTTACAACAACCGATTTTGTATGGGTCGTGCAATTTGGCATGCTGTTTTGCAGCATGGTTGCCGGATCCAGTGGCAGGTAAGACCACTGAATATCGTTGCCTGGCGCTACAGCATTTCCATGGTTGGTTAACCAGTTGTTCAAATCGGTCTGCCAGTCAACGCAATCTACATTCAGGTCATCAGCCTCATCCGTGATCTCTACCTGGCTTGACATGCCGATGCACAATCCATTATAAACAATGGAGCGACTGTTACCACATTGATCAGTTGCTGTCACAGTAATAGACGCAGGGCAAGTGCCATTCACGGTAGTTGTAATGTTCAGGTTGCCGTAGGCATCGCAGTTGTCCGTGATCGTTGTACCTGCAACGGCTGCTGCCTGGGCTTGTGCAACTGTTGTGTAGCAAAGTTGGATATTGCTTGCTGTAAGCACAGGAGCCGTACCATCAATCCGTGTGTAGAAGGTATAAGAGTCTGTATTACCTGCACAATCTTCTACCACTACAGTCACCTCTGCATTGCAGGTTCCAACAGTGTTCACTGTGTAGATAAGGTCTTCAGCGGCGGTACAATTGTCGCATGCATCAACGGCTTCTAAAGCAGCAGCCTGAGCAGCAGCTACAGAAGGATAGCAATTGTCGGGCAAGTTGGGGCCACCACCTTCAGAACAGAAGAGTAGAGGCGCTGTGTTATCAATGATGTTATACACACAAACAAAGAGCGTAGGCTGGGCATTTCCGCAAGCATCTGTCAATTGGAAAGAAACCGTGATCTGCCGAACACAATCGTAGGTATTGTTACCATCATTAAAGTCATCAATTACTTCTTCCTCAATGGATACCACCTCAATTTCAATTTCTGAAACTGGGCTGCAATTATCACTAATACAATTCTCAAGTGGGTCAATCGGTATGCCTGCCACCGTCCAGGAATCCTGATAATCCAGGACATCACCCACTTCCAGAGAAATGCCTTGTTGGCAATCTGCAGCCGGACCTCCATCAGGGAATGTATACAGATTGAGTGGCATGAACTGACACAGCGGGTCGAAGGTTGGCGGCGTGTTGTCGTATACCGTAATCACCTGGGTATATACGGTACTTTGATTACCACAATTGTCTATAGCAATCCAGGTATTGGTAAAGGAACCATCACCGGGGCAATCGCCGCTCGGTACGAATTGACCCGTAACCTTTTCGTAGGTCAATTCCAGGTCACAATTGTCTTCTGACACCGGAGACAAGCTGTTCAGGTAGTCATATCCAATGTTATCAGAGCAGGAGATACCGCCATTCAAGTCGCCCGGTTCGGTTACCCATTCCGGTGCAGTGTTGTCGTATATATAAACATAGTGGAAGAAAGAAACACTTTCGTTACCACAAGCATCTTCAGCTACCCATTCCGTTACCCATTCACCCATGTAATTATATACACACTCCACGTATTCCGTGTAATACCGGTCTACCATGGTATAGGTAATGTTGGTCGAGCAGTTGTCTTCTGCAACTGGCTGAAGTTCCAGAGCGGCTTCCAGGCCATCTTCATCACTACATTCAATTTCTGTATTGATGTCATAAGGCATAGTTACCCACGTTGGTTCAACATTATCTACTATGTTGATCGTTTGGGTAAACACATTAGTGGAAGAGTTTCCACATTCATCATAGGCACGCCACGTACGGGTATAGCCCCCTGCACACGAAGTGATGGGTGTGGAGGAAACCAGCACAACATCTACTTCACCACAATTATCTTCCGCTTCAGGCTCAAGATCCAACGCTGCTTCTATGGAGCTTAAATCATCGCAGTCAATGATACGATCCAATTCATTATCTGCGGATACCCAGGTTGGAACAACATTATCATTTACCGTGATGGTTTGCACCACATCTATGGAGTTACCAGCACAGTCAAACACGCGGTATGTACGCGTACCATTGCCCGGGCAGGAGGTAGGCAGATTATCTGACACCCAGAAGATGTCTTGTACACCACAGTTGTCAGAAGCTACTACATCGCCGGTATTTGGTTCGTCCACTTCATCCAAACAAGTGTAGCTCAGGGTGGTCATCGGCTGTGCTGTAGGCGCCGTATTGTCAATTACGATGTTTTCATAGGTGTAACTAACGTCGTTCCCGCAGTTATCTGTGAAGGTAAATGTAATATTGTACTCTGTGCACAAGTCCTCAAATAGTCCCACTTCAACACTAGTTACATCATAGGAAGCCAACAAATCCTCTTCTGAGGTACAGTTATCATATGGATGTGTTGCATTGACCAGGTTGTCATACGCTGCTTGCAATGTTTTGAAGCATGTGGTATAAACCTCGTCTGGATTCACCCCAGGATCTTCCGTGTCAATGTGTACACCGGTGAATGTAACCGTGGAAGGATTTCCGCAGAAATCGGTCACCACCACCATGATCTCAGCCGGGCAACCGCCATTGGAGAATGCATCGAACTGCAGACTACCAGGGCCGCCACAATCATCCCCGGCGTATTGCTCTACGATGGAGATTGCAGCATCGAGGGCTTCTTCTTCCGTATCGTAGCAATCACCTTCCATCAACATTCCGATTTGCACAGCGTCAAGTGGGTAGAAGTTCGGGCCTTCGCTGTCAACGCGTGTGTTATAAGTAACAGAACTGCTTTTACCACAGTCGTCGGTTACCGTCACCGTAATGACCAGACTGCAATCAGGTCCAGAATATGAAGCTGTATAAGTCAGGTTATTATCACAATCATCTGTAGCTGAAGTTGCCGCTATGGCAGCCTGAACAGCATAATCGTAAATACCATAAGGTGGGTTTGGAGATTCATCCTCATCATAACATTCATCAATGATGCCTGCTGTAGCTACGGGTGGGGTGCGGTCGATAGTCACATAAAAGGTTGTATTAATGGCCGGTGCAAGATTATTGCAGGCATCCCTTACCACCAGTACAATCACGCCATTGCAGCCAGAGGTATCACTGGCCATAGCATTATATGAAACGGTAATACCTAACTGCGGAGTACAGTTGTCCTGTTTTGTAGCATTGGCACGGGCAAGAGCAGCATTTACGGCAGCTAGTCCCGTTGGGTACCAGGATGCCAGACCACTTGTGTTGATCGTAGGCGGAATGTTATCCTCAACCGTGATGGTATGTGTTACGTAAGTAGTATTACCAGCTTCGTCTGTTACAGAATATACCCGGTTGATGATCTGTGGATTGCCGGCGCAACCAGAGCCTGTGGAAGTAGACAGGCCCGGTTCATAAGCAACTACAGGATCTGTCGGACAGTTGTCATCCTCGTCTATTACAACAGCCGGATTTGGTGCAGGTATAGCACTCAGGCATTGTAAACTTAATGGAGCAGGATTGCTGGCCGTTGGCGGTATTTGATCAACAATAATCGTAATCAGATATGGTTCACTTTCACAACCATACTGGCTGTTACTTAGTACCAATGTGCCATGATACGAGCCTGAAAGCAGTCCGTTTGGAACCGGAATCTGAATTTGGCCATCATTCGGATCGAATACACCATCCCAGGTATCCGGGAACCCGGCAGCTTCTGCCAATGCATCAAAATCAATGATAAAATAATCAGGATTCCCTTCAACGTTGGTGTAAGTCTGGTAAACAAATGGATCACTCGGACAAATCACAGGATTTGGTCCCAGATCAATGGTGATATTGCTTACCTCAACACTAACACCTGTAAAGTAATCCGGAACCTGCGAAAAATTACTGTTGTAAGCTTCCAGCAAATCATTAGATTGAGGAATGTTATAGACACCTGCTGCGCCAATGGCACGCAACGTATAGGTAAATATCACTGTGCCATCAGGAAGACTTGTGCCTCCGGACGGGTGCGTAGAACCGAAGGTATAGGTCAGTTCACCCAAACCTGAATTAGCGGTAAAAATGGAACTAATACCGTCCGGAACGGCTGGAGTGGTAAATGTGACAAACTGAAAAATAGTTGGATCCCAGGAAAAAACGTGATCCATTGTGCCTATATCACAGAAATTTGATACTTCAACAGATACTGTAAACTCTTCACCACAGGCAACGGGTCCGTCCGTGTAAATGGAGGTAAGTTCAACTTCCTCAATCACGTTGATTTCATATTCGGCCGTGGTAACACAACCTGCATCATCTGTTACGGTATAATAAATAGTAGTTAACCCGGTCAAAGGACCGCCGGTAACCAAACCGCTCTGATCAACTGTCGCGTGATTGGTGCCATCATCAGCCCAGGAAGCCGAAACCAGACTGGCCGGAGACTGCACATTAGGAGTGCCTGTAAGCTGGATGGTTGAGCCTACATATACGCATGTTGGCCCCTCAATTTCCGGATCCCCGGAAGGCACCACAGTGACATCTACATAAATAGGATCACCAATGCAATCATCCCCATTAAAGCCATTGGTTGGTCCGGACGCGCGTGGGGTAATGGTAAAGGTTACCGTTTGCGGGCCTTGTTGGGGATCTACCAGGGTCAATACTTGTTGCAACTCATTGAGTTCTGCACCGGCTCCATTGTAAATCACAGCAGAACCTGTAGCGCCATCTTGGATAACGCCTGCACCACTAACGGTCCAGTTAATGCGCACCGGATAACCGGCCTGTGCAGCATTAAGGGATGGAAGGCCCAGAAGATCTACATCCAGCACAAAATTATTGCCATCGCAGGAAAGCAGGATGTCAGACTCCTCTTCCAGTCGTGGCTTAGGATATACCTGTGTATTCTGGCCGTTTACATCAGTTGTAGTGCAAACATCTGCATCGGCATATCCAATATTGATGGCACGTACACGCACGCGACCGCGGTCAAAAGTGCCTGCCGCGTTGTTTACTGTAGCCGTGAACACATATGGGTTACCGGCACTAATCGTGTGTGTGGTTGGCGCCGGGAACATATTATCGTCGTCAAGATCTGCCGGATTAGCAGCGTTGGTATTTTCTTCATACACCAGATCAAAAGTTACATCCTCCGTGGAAGTAGTGCTGATGGTGTACTGTATACCGTCGCCGGAGCAGATAGAACCACCATTGTCGCGGGTAACCGTAAGCGTAATAGGCGCATAAATTCGATAGGTAATCGTGAACGGTTCGCCCAGACAGTCAACACCGGCATCATAATCGCCGTCGTTGTTGGCATCAAAATATGGGGTGTATACCTGATCAAACCAGCCATAGGTGCCGCTTGAGAGGGTATAGGGGCCGTAAGTTCCACCAAAAAATCCGGCTGCAGCAGCAGCTGGGATGTTGGATGGTGCGCGCGGTACCGTCAAGCCCGTAATGTTGTTGGTCCCTGAAGGAATTTCTTCTATAAAGCCCATACCCGGTGTACCGGAATACATGCTGAAACTGAAGGACTCTCCATCGCAAAAATCAAGGGTTATGTGGTTTGCATTGGAGTTATTAACTGTTTGAGGTGTACCACCGGCTACGGCAGCATTCACAGAAACCGTAGGTTTAGGGTAAACCGTAATCGTAAAGTTTACTGGGGTGCCGGAGCAGTTAGTCGTTGATGGTGTTACTGTAACGTTTGCAACCACGGTTATATTACCGGTATTGGTAGCCGTAAATGTCACATCGCCATTGCCACTTGCTGCCATTCCAATGCTAACATTATCGTTTGTCCAGGAATAGGTGGCATTAGCGCCATAGTTTCCACTAAACGCAACTGATACTTCTTCACCATCGCACAACTCAATCGGGTCCGGAGAAACCGTTACCGTTGGGATGGCATGAATGTGGTAATTCAGGTACATTGGCTCGCCCTCGCAATCGCCAGCAGTGAGCGTGCCACTGTTGTCGTTATCCAAATAAGGCGTAAACGTCTGGTTGATGGTACCGGAAGTGCCGGCATTTAAGCCATAGCCTAATAAATCGCCATACACCTGACCAAAGAAAGTAGCTGCATCACCAGGAGCAACATTAGCGGGGCCTCCGCTTAGAGGGAACAATCCACCATTGTAAGTCACATTGCCCGTTGTTGTGTACACATAGGTGTAACCAACAGAACCATTATCAGTGTATCCGCCAAGCGTAAGGTGATCACCCGCGCAAAAATTCACATCAAGGCTATTCGGACCATTGCCGTTGTTTCCGCTAACCGGGCCATCATTTTCAGAAGATGCCGTAAAGCCAAATTCAGGCGCAGGGAGTACCTCTACAGTAACATTGGCCGCTGCTGCACTACAACCTGAAACGGGCTCAGTCACCGTAATCTGCGACAGGGTAAGATCGCCCGTGAAGTCAGTTCCTTCTGTGAGGTCCACGTGGTCGTCGTCAATCACTTCATAGAAAGTGAGGGTATCTAAGCCAAAAACAAGCGTAGATGCATCGCCGCCTACCGTAAATTCCGTACCACCAGGCCAGGCTGATTCGTTGAAATAAATTTCAACCAAATCTCCCGGACAAAGTGGAGAAGAAACCACACTAAAGGTGGCGGCCGGATATGGGTTTACCGTGATGGTGAGGTTAGCCAACTCCGTAGAGCATCCTGTAGTTTCATCCGTTACGATGATATTGGTAAGCGAAACCGTACCCGTTGTAGAACCTTCAAAATCAATACCTTCTGTGTACGTGTCCGTAGCACCACTCGGGATATTGGTATAATTAATGGCGCCTACCGCTGTGCCATTGTCGTCTGTCAAATCAGCCGTAATACTGAACAGGTGACCAGTAGCATCGTTATCCGTAAAAGTCAGCGTAACATCGCCATCATCACAGATGTCCATATCATCCAGTGTGACCGCCACATCAGGCTCGGGGATAATAGTGAGGGAGATATCTGCAGGCTCGGAAGTGCATTCCGTTGTTTCGTCTTCCACTACAATATTGGTGATGGAAACAGTACCGGCAATGGCTCCATAAAAATTAACGCCTTCCGTCAGGTTCAAAACTGCACCATCGGGTACATTGATAAACTCAATGGGTGTTGTACCATTATCATCTACCAGATCAAATGTAATATGGAAGGTATTTCCGGTATTAGCCTCATCGTCAAAGGTCAGCGACACATTACCACCTACACAGATGGAGGTGGCGCTCAGGGAGGCCGAGACATCAGGCAGGGCCGCCACGGTTATTTCCACATCGTATTCGGTTTCAAACCCACATTAATTGGCCACCGTAACCACGGCGTTGTATACGCCCGGATCAGCGTTGGCCGGAATAGACCAGGAAATTGCGCCAGGTGCATCAGCCAAAGTCGTTTCCGCAACATCCACAAAACCCTCAGCTTCTGCAGCCGCATCGAAATCAATCGCGTAGGTATCTGCATCTTTCATAACATACACAGAACTTGCGGTGGTTTCACCGGCACATACCAGGAAGTTGGACGGAACAGGTGTAACACTCGGCGCATTAGCACAAACTTCACCGTTCACTACGATATCGCGTAAAAACATGTCGCCGGTGTAATTGCTTCCACTCGACAAGCCATAAACCCGGAACGTTACCGGATCGTTGCTATTAAAAGTTACAAATCCGGTCCAGGGCCGGTTTACGCCACTGCTGGAGCAGAGATTGCTGGACAAAGGATTCCCTGGATTCACAGTGGTCCAGTTGATGCCGTCTTTACTGTAGCCATAACGCATGGCAATTGGTCCATCATTCGCCGTCCCTGTCAGGTTTTCCCTCCGGGAACGGGAGGTGAACCCCGTAACTTTCAAGCCATAACCTGGATCAGGAGTTAAGGTAAACTCCACATACCAGCCATTTGTATTGAATGTTGCCACGTTGAAAACGTTGGTCGTAGGCCAGCCGTGGGAGCCAAATCCCTGGTCACCCATACAATCAGATGCTTGCAGGATATCAGGGGTACCGCGCGTAAGTGAGGTGGCCGACATGTTTGAAGCAGCAGTGCCAGCTCCTGAGGTTAAATTGGTGTAATTAAACAACACCTGGGCATTCGTTGCCTGGCCGAAGCCGAGGAACAAAAGCCCCAAAACCAAAAAGCGCGTAATCATTTGTCGGTGCAAACAAATGGGTAGGGTTGGTTTCATAAAATCAAAATTTGTTCGGTGTGAGAAGAAAAGGTGAAGGGATGATTAAATTTTTTACATATATTTAACGATGGCCACATCTACAATGCAACCTACCGATAATGTTAGGAAATTATAGCAAAATCTACTGAATACAGCGGCAATCACTGTTCAGACTCCTCATAAGAATGCGGACAAAGAACGTCCGATAGGCGGGAATTGTAATCGGATTACATGGGCTGGTCCTGAAACCGGCAACAAACCTGTGTTTGTCCTCGACAGGGCAATACCTTTTGAAAAACTACCCTTGCAGGGGTATTCTATATTAACAACTATTGTGCCATAAATTTAAAAATCGTTTACAGCATAGAAATATTGCTTTCCTGCAGATTTTCGGGGATTAATTGCCGAAAATCTGCAGGAAAAATCTTAAAAATTAATTATACAAATACATACTCCGGTTCCTTTCCAGCTCCCGGAAATACGGATCCTTCAAATCCTTGATGAAGTAAATGGCCTCGCCGGTGGACTTCATTTCAGGCCCCAGGCGCTTGTCTACATCCTGGAATTTTTCAAAAGAGAATACAGGGATCTTGATGGCATAACCATCCAACTTCTGTGTAATCTCGAAGTCTTTCAATTTGTGCGTGCCCAGCATCACTTTCGTGGCGATATTGAGGTACGGCACCCCATATGCTTTGGCAATAAAAGGTGTGGTGCGTGATGCGCGCGGATTGGCTTCAATCACATATACCTCATCGTTCTTGATGGCAAACTGAATATTAATCAACCCTTTGATATTCAGCGCTCTGGCTATTTTCTCCGCATATTCAATCATACTCTGGATCACTATCGGCCCCAGACTGTAATGTGGAAGCACAGCAGAAGAATCGCCGGAGTGTATACCTGCCGGTTCTATGTGTTCCATAATACCCATGATATGCAACTCATCACCGTCGAAAATTGCATCAATCTCCGCCTCTTTGGCACGCTCCAGGAACTGATCAATCAGTACCCGGTTGTCGGGAAGGTGCTTGAAAATGGTCAGTACCTGGCGCTCCAGTTCATTGTCGTTGATGACAATTTTCATGCGCTGGCCTCCCAATACGTAACTCGGACGGACCAGCAAGGGGTAAGGGATTTTTTTAGCAATATCCAATGCCTCGTCCACGTCGCGGGCAGCGCCATATTTCGGATACGGAATGCCCAGCTCTTTCAACAAGTCAGAGAACCGGCCGCGGTCTTCCGCAATATCCATGTCGTTGTAACTGGTACCGATAATGTTCCAGCCATTTTTATGCAACTCCTCTGCCAGTTTTAAAGCTGTTTGACCACCCAGCTGAACAATCACGCCTTCGGGCTTTTCATGTTCCAAAATCTCCTCCAGATGTTCCCAAAATACCGGCTCGAAACGAAACTTATCGGCCATATCAAAATCTGTGGACACAGTTTCCGGGTTACAATTCACCATGATAGCTTCATAACCTACTTCCTTGGCAGCCAGCAAACCGTGTACACAGCAGTAATCAAATTCAATACCCTGCCCGATACGGTTGGGACCAGAACCGAGAACCACAATCTTTTTTCTTTCTGTAGAAATGCTTTCGTTGCGCTGATCAAAGGTGGAATAGAAATAATTAGTTTTGCTTTCAAACTCCGCCGCACAGGTATCCACCATTTTATATACCCGGCGGATTCCTCGTTTTTTGCGTTCTCGGGTTACCGGTTTTTCTTCAATACGCAGCAGCCATGCGATTTGGGCGTCGGAATAACCGTTTTTCTTCAGTTCTATGAAGAACTCTGTTGGAATATCTTCCGGAACATTATACCGAAGCAACTGCTCTTCCATTTTAACCAGGTTCTTGATCTGCCCAATGAACCAGGGATCTATACCGGTAAATTTCTGCACCGTTTTGGATGGAATACCCAGGCGAAGTGCATCTTTCACGCGATAAATCCGGTCGTCGGATACCTTTTCCAGGCGTTCCATGATATCGTCGGTCTTGAGCCATTCTTTTTTATCTGCACCAAGACCTGTACGGTTGTTTTCCTGACTCTGACATGCTTTCTGCAGGGCCTCATTGAAGGATCTTCCAATAGCCATTACCTCTCCTACTGATTTCATCTGCAAGCCCAGACGATGATCTGCCCCGTGGAACTTATCGAAATTCCAGCGCGGCATTTTCACGATCT